>PAZD01000028.1 GCA_002715405.1 Acidimicrobiaceae bacterium | reverse complement strand
GAAATACCTGAAAGCCAATAGTTCGCATGCAGTACATCCGCACTAGATTTCAACATCAAATCTATTTCTACTCCTTCAGTGAAGTCATCAACTACTCCCAGTAGATCGTCTTTCGATAGTTCTGGGTCCCCAGCATCAATATGAACTAAACGCACACCGGGTTCGATTATTAACTCGTTCGGTAAGTCTTCTTTCCATTTACGAACATATATGGAAGTCAAAGTGCCTTTATGAGCTAAAGAGCTGACCAATTCCCTGATATAAACATTCATCCCTCCGGAATCACCCTGTCCAGGCTGAACGAACGGTGAGGTATGTAATGACAAGATCGCTACATGAGGAACTCTTTCGCTCTTGTATGAAAACTCGGCACTATTCACTGGGCCCATAGTACTATCTCTGAGCTCCACCTGAAACCGGAGGAAGTATCGCTATTTCATCACCATCAGAAACTTTGTCGTCTTCGTTAACCGGATTACCATTAACCCAAATTCGGCATGTTGGTAAGGCTGCGGCGAAATCTGGGCCGAATGTCTCTATTGCTAATTCGATAGCCTGACCAACGGTTTTTGCATCAATCTCTAGTTGATTTGTTCCTGCAATTTCTCGGATTGACGCAAACAAACGTAAAGTAACCACAAGTAAAGACTATCGTCTGGAGATTATGACACGAGTGTTTATAGTTCGTCATGGCCAATCCGAATGGAATGCGCTAGGTAAATGGCAGGGACAGGCAGACCCTCCTCTAAGCAAGCTTGGGGAAGAACAAGCCTTACAAGCAGCATTTGAGCTTCCACCATTTGGGCTTCTAGCAGCATCTAGTTTGCGGAGNGCCAGACAAACCGCAAGTATTTTTGCAAAGGGTACGGGCTGGGATCGAGAAAAGATTGTTATCGAAGATCGCGTAAAAGAAAGAGATGCTGGTGCTTTTAGTGGTTTAACACGTAGTGAAATTGATCAAAAATATCCGGGCTATCTCGGAAATGACATTTGGCCTGATGACTGGGAATCTGACGAAAAACTAATAGAGCGACTACTTCTTGGATTAGATCGGCTTACCTCATCTACATCTGAATCACCACAGACAGGCTGTGAAGACGTCATTGTAGTGTCTCATGGGGGATGTATTTATGCACTAGAAAATCTCTGCGGAGAAAGGTACGAGCGGATACCAAATTTGGCAGGACGGTGGTTTGAAATAGTTGGGAGTGAGATCAAGCTGGGTGATCGCTTCCATTTACTCCCTCCAGAAGAGGAAACATTTCCTGATCATCTAACGATCTAATTCTCTTTAAGTACCTCCGGTGGGATTCGAACCCACGATCTTCGGATTAAAAGTCCGCTGCCTTACCAGGCTTGGCTACGGAGGCAAGTTATATACTCTCGCGAATTGGAAAGTCTAACGATTCTATTATCTCTACCCTCCCTTATGGTACGAATTGAGTTTGAAACTTTCTAATTAATTTTATTTTGTAAATCGCGCACAAGTTGGCACGGTTCTATTGATTTAAGCGAAAGGACTTTCTCCACACTGTTAAAAACCTTTTCCTTATCAAGCTCACCTATCGCCAAACTACTTTCCATACCATCGAGCAATAGTGAAACTTGTTCGGGATCAGAGATCATTACAACATTGACTCCTGCATTAAGCGCCATAGTCGATGCCTCTAAGAGAGACCACTGTTCACTAATAGCCCCCATACCAAGAGAATCAGAAATAATTAACCCATTAAAGCCCAATTCATCCCGCAAAAGGTCTTCAACCGCCACACTGGAGAGTGATGCGGGAAGATCTTCGGTCAAACCCGGTACTAGAAGATGGCCAACCATGACTATCAAACTGTCTTTCAGAAGCACCTGATAGGGAAGCAGGTCTATTTGGCGCATCAAATCAATATTTGGAGTAGAAGCTAGACCCAGATGACTATCTTGAGAAGCGCTTCCATGGCCAGGGAAATGCTTTAAGACAGGAATGATCCCTGCTTGTTCGTATCCAGCAATCACAGCTCCGGCATTACGAATTACCGATTGGGGGTCATTTGAAAATGATCTATCTCCAATACCTGGCCCTCGTCCCACGTCGACCACAGGAGCGAGGGCGATACTAATACCTAAATTCGACAACCCTTTACCATATTCAAAAAACATCTTTTCGATCTCTTCTAGGGGCATTGCAGCGAGTTCTGCTGCGGAGGGCAATCTCCCGAGTTCTACTTTAAGCCTTTGAACTCTTCCTCCTTCTTCATCAGAAGCAATAAGCAATGGAGGAGATATGGCAGATAAAGCATCTTGCAAATCTTCTAATTCTTGTTTGCTTGGTGAACCTAAAATTCCCATAATTCCTAATTCGTTTTTTATGGATAATTCTTGGACAGTGTTAAAATCTTCAGGGTATGCAAGTGTCATGACTACCTGACCTAGAAGAGCCCGTGTGGGTAGTTCTTTGACACAATTTGGTATAGGAGTCGGCGTTGGCTCAGGAGTCGGCGTCGGAGTAGGACTCGGGGCCGGCGTCGGCATCGGTGTCGGATCAGAAATAGGCGTAGTTGTTTGCTCCTTATCGGAAGCAGTAATTTCAGATTCATTTTCCGGTGAACAAGCGATGACAAATCCGGATAACAGTAACGCTAAGAAAAAACGAAGGCTCACAGCGATAGGTTAGGTGGTGGAAATGGTTTCCACTACCACTTAGACCAGGTTTAGGATTATGGCGATACTCATTGATGAACCGATATGGCCTTTTCGCGGTGAAAGATGGGCACACCTAGTAAGTGATGAAAGTTATGATGAGCTTCACGCATTTGCTGACAGTATTGGTATATCTCGAAGTTCTTTTCAGGGCGATCATTATGATATCCCAAAATCTATGTGGCTAACAGCAGTAAACGCTGGTGCNTTACCTACTGACTCCCGAGTACTTCTTCGGAAGTTAAAAGAAGCGGGTTTAAGAAAACGTAATAGAAAAACTAAGTAAAACAGATATCACATTAAGCCATGAAGATCTGTCAGAATGGTCGAAGCCGTTCTTGTAAACGCGCAACTAGAATAAATTTTACGACATGACACAAACCGAAAAGATCCAACTCACTCTTCCAGCTGGGGCCCAGTATGAAGAAGTCGCTCAAACTACAATTGCCCACTTAGCGATTAGGCGGGGATTTACCTTGAAGGAAGTAGAGGATTTACGNTTGATTATGGCCGAAACCACCAAACTTCTCTTGGGTTCTAGCGAGGGTAACGAGAGTCTCCATCTAAGCTACGAGGTGTCAAAAGAAGAATTAAAGCTAGAAGCTCATCTGGAGGAATTTGAAGATAACCCTCTCGCGGAAAGAGATCTAGAGCATTTTAAAGAAGTCGTGGGAGACCTTCTTGATAGTTTCGTGATCGATAATGGAAATAATCACATTTGTCTGACGAAGCTTCGTCTAGACAAAGAAACTTAATTTAGACCAGTTGAACCGAAGCCACCCTCACCACGCTCGCTAGAGGGAAGCTCATCAGTTTCATCGAATTGCGCTGCTTCCACTTTTTGAATAACCAATTGAGCTATACGTTCGCCTCGAACAATTTCGAATGGTGTGCTTGGGTCAGTATTAATAAGTAGAACTTTGAGCTCTCCTCTATACCCACTATCAATAAGTCCTGGCGTATTTAAGCATGTCACACCATTTTTAACTGCAAGGCCACTACGAGGCTGCACAAATCCAGCGTATCCTTCGGGAATAGCTAGAGCGATACCAGTAGGCACTAGAGCTCGACCTCCACCTGGTTCTAGCGTTATATTTTCAGCTGCTAGTAGATCACAGCCAGCATCACCCGGTTTCGCATATTTGGGTATAGGCAAATCGGGGTCTAAACGTTTTATAGGAAGTTTCATCACTGGCGAAGGATACACCCAAGAAGAACACTCTGCTTAATAGAACAAGATTCTTCTATAGCGCGTTAATTGGCCGGAAATGCTTTAGAATCAGCGAGATGCTTGCTTGGATTGATCTTGAGATGACCGGTTTAGATCCGGAACGTCATGTGATTGTTGAAATCGCAACACTAATAACTGATGATCAATTAAATCTGATTGCTGAAGGGCCAAATCTGGTGATATGTACAACAGAAAAAGATCTAGGAGAAATGGACCCTGTAGTGGTTGATATGCATACTAAAAGCGGTCTGCTTGATGAAATCAAAGCATCTACGATCACTCTCGACGAAGCTGGGAAACAAACTCTTGCGTTCTTAAAAACTCATATAAGTAAAGAAGCTTCTGTCCCCCTTTGCGGGAATTCGATTGGTACTGATCGTAAGTTTTTAGCTAAATGGTTGCCAGAAGTTGAGAATTTCTTTCATTATCGATCAGTTGATGTTACGAGCATCAAAGAACTAGGCAAACGATGGTTTCCAGAAATCACTGCATCTGCCCCAGAAAAAACTGGAGGCCATCGGGCTATGGACGACATCAAAGCAAGCCTACTAGAGCTCCAGTACTACAGATCAAACCTTTTCGTTGTGAACGAGAACAACGATACTAAGCCTGAGCACAGTTAAGAAAGGTCTGTACATTTGACCCGTCCAATGAAACAAGAACAAGAAACTGCTTTAGAGGAAGTCACTGAAGTTGCTCCGGGCGTCCTGAGAGCACAGCTCCCGATTAACTTACCTGGTCTTGGACATGTTAACTGTTACATTCTGGAAGATGAACGCGGTATAGCAGTTGTTGATCCGGGGCTTCCTGGTGATGATTCATGGACAGCGCTTAAAAGGCGTCTTCAAAGTGTTGGCTACAAACCAGAAGACATCCATACAACGATTATTACCCATTCTCATTTCGATCATTTCGGCGGAGCGGAGAGAATTAAAGAAGTTTCTGATGCAGATATCCTTACGCATGAATATTTTAGAAATGCGTTCAATAACCGAGAACTTTTAGAAAGTGAGGATTCGAGTGACCTCGATCAGAATTCTGAAGAAGAACAGGAAAAAGTGATTGACCGGATCTTCTCTGAAAGGCTTCCTTGGGGATCGAAACGAACGAGACCTCCTCAAGAAGAAATCGAGCGTTTTAGGAAAATGGGAAGATTTAACTCATCATGGTTCAAAACCCCAACTCCTACAATTGAAGTAAGTGATTCAGAAACAATACAGTTAGCCCGAAGAGATTGGGTTGCTGTACATACCCCCGGACACACAAATGATCACCTGTGCCTCTGGGATCCAGAATATGGCGTCATGTTTTCTGGCGATCATGTACTCCCAACGATCACTCCACACATTGGTGGTATTTCCCCTGAAAGTGACCCATTAGCAAAATTCTTTGAATCTCTTGAGAAAATGGCAAAATACGAAGGCGTAACCATAGCTCTNCCAGCCCATGGACACCCATTCAAAGATCTCGGGGCCCGTGCCCTAGAGATTATTGAACACCATCAGGAGCGTTTAGAGACTATTAGAAAAACCGCACAAAACCTTCATGGCGGATCAGTCACTGAATTCATGAAGGTATTGTTTAGCGAAAGAGCATGGGGTGATATGGCAGAAAGTGAGACATACGCTCATCTGGAGCACTTAAATGAGCTAGGGGAACTAGCTAGAACTAATAAAGATGGTATTGCTCTGTACTCTGCCCACTTGTAAAATAGGCCTTCATAACAGGGAGAATTAAATCACTTGACAAGTTCAAATCAAGCTGCTGCCCTTAGTTATGAGGCAGTTTATGTTTCGAAACCTAATTTCAACTTCATCTTTGGTGGAGGACAGAAATTATTACAATAGGATGAATAACTCTAGAAGTTTCAAATAAAGGGAAGGACCGTATGTTGTCTTCTGACCGTATTACCGCAGATCAGGCATTGGTCGACCTTGCGCGCCTTTCCTCGCGTCTAGAAGGGCAAAATAATCAGGCAAACATGCCTTTCCCCAGCTCCTTTATTACTCAGACTTTTACTCATAAAAGCCATTTTTGGAATACGACCTTTAAGCCTTATCCAGGTCGGCCGAAGGAGCATCCACTCTAAATAAATTGACATATTTAGATTAAAGACTCACAAGGCCGTCGGATAAATCCGGCGGCTTTCTTCTTTTTCTCAATGAAATAACAACTATGAAAGGAAATACACATGAAAACAACATTTGAATACCCACTAGAAGAATGGCAAGCTCTGGCAAGCTGCGCTAATACGCCAATATCAGTAAAAAATATGTTCTTTTCTGAAGAAATACATGAAATAGCTGAAGCGAAAGCTGTTTGTGCTAACTGTCCAGTTATATCTCCATGTCTTGAAGGCGCTATTGAACGGAAAGAACCTTGCGGCGTATGGGGAGGCCAATTATTTATGAACGGGAAAGTACTAATGGTCAAAAGAAGACGGGGAAGACCATCCAAGGTTCCTCGTCCTGAAGAACAAATGCCGCAAATTCCTGTTCCAGAGCACCTGCAGGAACTTCTCANAACAGCTTAAAGCTTCTAAAGCGGAGGATTCCTAAAGATTCGGGGCGACGGCTAAAGCGAGCCTCAGTCAAAATGCAATACTCCCTGAGCGCCATATTTGGCGCTTAGGGAGTATTGCAGATCTAACCGTGAAAAAGGCTAAAGCAACAGATGAATATCGTCTTTTTTATTTTGTCCACTATTGGATAGGGTGTCTCGTGGACATATTTCTACGCTAGTTTTCATGGAAGATATGACGATTGATTTTCCTATAGAAAACGAAGGTTCTGAGTCCGGTCGAAAAAAACGGATAATTTTCATAGCCGTGGGATTTTTCCTATTTATTTTTTTGTTGTTGGTTGTCATTGAATGGGCAATTGATTCTCAAAGCAGTGGTTCAGGAACCTTCTCGCCAAAATCTGAACTGAAAGATTCTAATGGAGTTATTTTTGATTTTTCGGAACTTGAAGGGAGTCCCGTAGTTGTTAATTTCTTTGCCTCTTGGTGTACCCCGTGCAGAAGAGAGATGCGAGCTATCGAAGAGATATCATCTTCATGGAAAGATCGAGTGGTTTTCATAGGTATAAATAGTCGAGAGACAGATATTAAAGAAGCAAAAAAACTGGTCAAAGAAACCGGAGTCACCTACACCATTTTATATGGTGGGGATGGAGAGCTTCTAGAGGAAGTCGGAGCGGTAGGGATGCCTTTCACACTTTTTGTCAACACTGACACTTCTATAGCCGGAAAATATCTTTCTGATCTAGATAAAGATGAGCTAAATCAGTACTTAGAGAAATACTTTGGCTAATGATTGATGTAGATCTAGCATTTCCACTCACTGCCGGCCTAGTCGCTGCATTTAATCCTTGTGGATTCGCAATGCTTCCTGCTTATCTTTCATATTTTCTAGGGCATGAAGTAGAAAATCAGTCAGATGGATACCAAGGATTTCTAAATGGTGTAAAGGTTTCTCTAACTCTTTCATCAGGATTTGTATTTGTCTTTGCTTTGGTCGGATTACTTACCAATTCTGTTATTTCTGAAAAATTCGTTGAGCAGAGAGCAGGATATGTAACCCTTCCGATCGGAATTATTCTGATCCTTTTAGGATTAGCAATGATCCGTGGATATCAACCTGTTCTAAAAATACCTGGCTTGCGAATAAAGAACCTTAACAGACAGTTACCATCAATATTTCTCTTTGGAGTTTCGTATGCGATCGTTTCTATCGGATGCTCAGCACCTGTTTTTTTCATTACGGTAGGAAGTTCATTTAACCGTGACGGAATTATTAATGGACTAGCAGTGTTTGTTGCCTATGCACTCGGAATGAGTATTGTGGTGACATTTCTTACTATCAGCTTGGCAATGACCCGAACGATGATTGCACAAAACATGAAAAGAGTCCTTCCGTATCTTGGTCCAATATCGGGAGTTCTTCTTACAGGAGCAGGATTCTTCCTTGCTTCTTATGGCTGGTGGGAAATCCAAGTTTCGCGAGGAAATTACTCTTCGAATAGCTTTGTCGATCTCTCACTTCGTGGGTCAGGAAGGTTGAGCACATGGGTCGATAATGTTGGAAGTGGTCGTTTTGCAATGGCTTGCTTAATGCTTGTCCTTATTTCATTTGTTTGGATGCTGACTTCTCAGTTTCAAGTTAAAACGAAACGCCAGATTGCTAGAGCCTCTTGTGGATTTTTGATTTTAGCGCTGGATCTTTTTGCCTATAAATTTGATCTTCTTACTATTCCATTACTGCGAAGTATCGGGGACTTTCCAGAGCGTTTTTCTAATTGGTTTACTAACCCACTCCGGTGGTCGACTTTATGGGAATTATGTGGATTCACATTTATGACTATCCAACTCTATTTCTTCATTCTCCGTCGGAAAAGAGAACTTTCAGAAACTAAACCTAGCAATTCGAGAAATTCTTATAATCAGGAAAGCTCTAATTTATAATGATTAAAAATATTTTAGAGCGTGACGATGTTAGAGAAGAGCTCGAACTCCGTTCATCTTTTGGGTTTATGGCCTACCATGGCGGATCCTTAGAGAAAGCGACCGATGTAATAGCACGCGAGGCTGCAGAACGGTCAAATTCATCGTATTACGGTTTAATCCAAACAGATAAAGACCCAATTCACTTTGCATCAACGCAATTGCTCAAAGAGAAGAGTGAATCCTTAAAGCGTTTCCTTGATCATGTAACGATTGTTATCACGATTCATGGCTACGGTCGTGAACATCTCTTCTATTCTGTCTTGCTCGGAGGAAGAAACAGGAAGCTAGCAGACTATATTGCCCCGATCCTTCAGAAATCTCTTCCCGACTATGAGTTTGAAACCTCTTTGGAAAAAATACCGAAAGAACTTCGAGGTCAACATAAACAAAATCCGGTCAACTACCCTCCACTGAATGGAGTGCAATTAGAACTTCCTCCCACTCTAAGATGGAACCGCGAAGAGTGGGGGTGGTCTGACAACGGTGGGATAGGGCGAGCAGAGCAAGTAGATCAATTAATTACTGCCTTAGTGTTTGCAGTTACGAATTGGGAAACTTCTCTTTAAGCGTTTGAACTTGCGTACTTAAAAAAAGGAAGCCCCGTCGCAGCGGCAACCATCCCTATCATAGATACGACCACAAGGAGCTTTCTCGTTCTTTGTGTTGGTTCTCCGCCCCGACTTGGAGCTTCCATTTCCATCTAACTCGGAACGGTTTCAAATAACTAATCACCCAGAAGTTATTAACATGAACGTAATCTATCTGTAATAGCACCTACATGGTTCGTAAAGGCGCGAAGTCTGGTTGAATGCATCTATGGTGCAAGACGTTCAATCAACCATCCGCTATTGTCCCGAACATATCGAAGTCGATCATGAAGCCGATCTGGCCTTCCTTGCCAAAATTCAACCATCGTTGGCCAAATCCTATACCCTCCCCAGTGATCCGGTCTAGGTATTGGGCCATCACCGAATCGTTCGGTGATCTTCCGATAGCGTTCTACTAGGGTTTGACGGTCAGGAATTATCTGACCTTGCGGTGATGCCCAAGCTCCGATTTGGTGACCCCTGGGCCGTTGCTCAAAATATTCATCTGATTCTGCAGCAGTTGCAACTTCAACAAGTCCATGAACTCTCACTTGGCGATGTAAAGGTAACCATCCAAAGGTTAAAGATACTTTAGGCGAGAGAGAGAATGAAGTTGCTTTGTCACTTCGATAATTCGTAAAGAAAACAAAACCTTCATTATCAACTTTTCGAACCAGAACAAAACGCGAAGACGGAAACTCTTCCTCATTAATGCTCGCTATAACAGCAGCGTCTGGTTCGGGAATACGAGCCTCCTGAGCATCTGTATACCATATTTTGAATTGAGCTATTGGATCTTTCAATACGCTTGAAGCATCAATCCCTAAATCCTCATATTCTTTTCGCCGCTTATATATATCCACTTCGATATTGTTCCATGAAATTTTGATCTAACACCACTTGAGAAACACAGAATTATGAAGTTTCGCCGCTAACGTCATCAATTGTGAACCGTCATCAAATCTCAGCAGTTTTCCTTGGCGGAGTTACCGGAGCATTAGCAAGATGGGGCATTCTGAAACTTCTTCCTTCTGTTGACCAATGGCCTTGGGACATATTCTTAATTAACATCTCTGGTGCAGCCGCGCTAGGTTTAGCAGTAGGGTTCTTTGCTAGAAGCCCTCAGAAGATCCTGTTTCTTGCAATAAGTACAGGTTTTTGTGGAGCATTCACAACTTTCTCAACATTTAGTGTAGATATTGCATCCTTGATAAGGGATAAACAGTACTTCACCACAGTGAGCTTCCTAACGTCTTCAGTCTTCTGCGGGCTTCTTATCTACTATCTCAGTAAGAGAAGTATCCAGTCACGAAGAGAGAACTCATGAGCTATTTCGCCATGGACTGTTCCATTCTTGGCTTTTGGCATAATAGCCAGCTACTAACTGCAGTAGCATTTCTTCTTCTCGCTGGATCTGGATCATTATTCCGTTGGAAACTTCAGTCTTCTTCTAGGTGGAAAAAAACTAGTGGTACCTTAATTGCGAACATAATCGCTTCTTTTTTTCTGGGGCTACTGTTAGCTGGTTCACCTTCAGACGCAACTATCACTGTTATAGGCACTGGATTCCTAGGGTCATTTTCAACTTTTTCCACTGAGATAATGGAAGTTGAAGATGACCTTGAACGTAAGCGAAAAATACCAGCCTTAACATATCTTTTTGCTTCCATACTAGGAGGCACGGTAGCCGCATTGGTAGGTTTGGAGATCGGGGCAAAATAATCCGTTACCATTAAAGTATGCAGGACCCTATTGAGCTTGTAGTCTGGTCTGATTTCCTTTGACCATGGTGCTATGTCGGGACGGTACGTCTCGAGGACGTTAAAGAACACTTTGGAAGTAAAATTGATATTTCATGGAAAAGCTTCCTATTAAAACCAGAAGCGAAAACGCCGCAAAGAGATAAATTTGAACGCTACTCTCAGGGTTGGCAAACTATTCAAAGTCAAGAACCACGGACAAACTTTCGACCATGGGAGGGTGAGAATGATCCTCCAAATGGAAGCCTTCCCGCTCAGATAGCCCATAAGTTAGTGTCCGAGCTATGGCCTGAGCAAAAAATGGCTATGCACTATCGCCTACTTGAAGCGTATTTTACTGAAAATCGTACTATCTCTAATTGGGATGTATTAGCAGAGTTGGTTGCAGAAATAGGCGAAGATTCCTTATATTTCATGGAGAAAGTTGATGAACGTAGGAATGATCTTGCAAACTTAACGTTTGAGGAGCATAACGAAGCTATAAATCAGGGAATCGCCGCTGTTCCTACGACTCTTATCAACAAAGTTCTTCCTGTCCCAGGTGCCCAAGAAAGCGAAACATACATTACCTGGATTGAACGCATCATCGAGCGTGTAGAAAATCAATAGTTATTCCACTGGAAGATTTTTAATTTTCATAACCTCGAAGTTCTAATCGATCAATTTTATCTGATGTGTTTCTTGGGAGTTTCTGAAGGATACGTATAGCTTCTGGAATCTTGTATGACGCTAATCGTCGACGAGAGTAGTTCCGTAAACTATCTAATGTTGGAGGATGTTCTAGATCAGTAGGGACAACTACAGCGACACCTATTTCGCCCATAATCTTATCTTTCCTCGGTACTACGGCTATTTCAGCGACTTGTTCATGTGAAGAGAGGACTGTTTCAACTTCAAGAGGAAATACATTGTATCCTCCTCGGATATACATCTCGCTAGTCCTTCCAGCTAAATGGAAACACCCTGTATCGTCTTCGAATGCCAAATCACCAGTACGTAGCCACCCATTAACAATAGATTTGTCTGTAGCAACAGGATCATTCCAGTAACCACTCATAACAGCCTCAGACCGAAGCCATATTTCTCCTACATCTCCCCGAGCTACAGGCTGGCCTTCTTCGTCTCTTATCATTGCTGCAACACCAGAACGGGGTCTTCCTACTGTATGTAGGGCTTCTTCATCATCAGCGTCCAATGCTGTTCCTAAACCTACTCCCCCAGATTCTGTGGAGCTATAACGAATAGACCAGGGAGCACCGAAGAGTTCTCGACCTGCTTCCACAAGTTCTGGAGAGGCTAAGGCGCCACCAGTCACAATTGCCTTAACACAACTAAAATCAAACCTGTCGAGATCATTTACCTGAAGCATGAGTGCTACTTGAGGAGCGATTGCACTTACTGAGGAAATCCGGTAATCGTTAATTAGCTTTAAAACAGACTCTGCTTTCCACCTATCCAGTAGATGAGTTGTTCCTGCACTTGCCAATAACCAGGGTAATTTAGTCATAACACCCACATGGGCAAACTCTGTACTCGCATAACGATGCCCAGCGCCGCCCCATGCACCTCCTGTATCCATATCACTTATAGCTTTGAGTTGACGGTTTGTGAACCAAGCTCCTTTAGGACTGCCAGTACTTCCTGAGGTAAAGCAGATACACACAGCACGATCAGGATTCTGCGGAAGTTCTTCAATCGTTAGATTTTTAAGTCGATTTTCCCTCATAAGATTTTCTGTACTATCTGACGCTTCAACAAGTTCGAACTGTGCATTACCCTGCGTTTCCCAAACAAAGTCATGGTTTGAAAGGACTAGATCTGGTTTAAGGATTTTGAGAACTTCTTGACGTTCAGAATCAGTAAAGCGAGGATTAACTCCAGCTGTGATAGCTCCTAATTTTGCAGCTGCAAGGTAACTAAGTATGTATTCAGTGCTGCTAGGGAGGCAAAGAGCGATCACAGATCCTTCTCCTAAGCCCTGAGTCTGCATCCAGGCTGCTATCTCTTCAGAAATCTGATCGAGGGTTTGATACGTAACTATTTGTCCTTTAGCAGATACATATGCTGAAGAACTTCCGAAATTTTTAACAGTTTTTCTAAGTACTTCGGGAAGCATCCATAAAGTTTTGCATGAGATCGTCAAAGTGTCATCTCTTCACAAAGTTTTGCTTTTCTCTCCTAGATTAAATGCCTAAGGTTAATTCCATATGATGCGGTTGCTCTGCGGTTAGTCTCAATGAAGTGATTGATTTACGAAAACTCCGCGATAACGAGAATTACCGAGAAGGGATTATCCGTAAAGGTGTTGATCCCGAAGTTTTAGATGAACTTCTCGCGATAGAAGCGGCTTGTCGAGATCTTCAAGCTCAGGTTGAAAAATTACGATCTGAACAGAACACCGCCTCAAAAGATATTGGTAGAGCAGCACCAGCAGAGCGAGATAAGAAAATAAAGATTGCTGCTGAACTCAAATCTGAGCTACAGGAAGTTGAAGTAAAGCACACCGAAGCAGCTGAGAGTCTTAATGCTATCGCCATAACAATACCTAACCCAGCTGACCCTCGATGCCCTAACGGAGGCGAAGAGGACTATGAAATTATCGAGGTTATTGGGCAACAAACAGATCCTCCACCTATGGACCATGCTGAATATGGGGAGTATATGGGTTGGGTTGAGAAAGAAAAAGCATCTGAGAATATGGGAAGTCGTTTTGCCTATCTGACTCGTGAGGCAGTGCTTCTCGAATTCGCCTTGGTGCAATATACCTTATCGAAAATTCTGAAACATGGATTTACTCCTGTAGTACCTCCGGTACTTGTTCGTGAGCAAATGATGTTAGAAGCTGGATTTTTCCCTACGGACAGACAGCAAGTGTACGAATTATCTGAAGATGACCTCTTCCTCATCGGAACTAGTGAAGTAGCTCTTGCCGGGTTACATCGAGGAGACCTCTTGGACTCTGATCAATTACCTATTCGACTGGGCGGATTTTCTTCATGTTTTCGAAGGGAAGCTGGGACATATGGAAAGGACACAAGCGGGATTTTCCGAGTTCATCAATTCGATAAAGTCGAGATGTTCTCCTTCTGCGATCCGCTTACTTCTTGGGAAGAATTAGAGAACCTTCGAGGAATAGAACAGGAAATACTTAATGAACTCGAACTTCCGTATCGCGTTATTCTTGTAGCTTCTGGCGATTTAGGGGCACCTGCTGCAATGAAATACGACTGTGAAGTCTGGTTACCTTCAGAAGGTCGCTACCGAGAGCTAACCAGCTGCTCAAATTATCTTGACTATTCCGCTCGAAGAATGATGACACGGGTACGCGGGGAGGACGGTAATCACCTCGTGCACACATTAAACGGAACTGCCTGCGCTATCGGTCGAACACTTGTTTTCCTTATGGAGCATTACCAACAAGAAGACGGAAGTTTTCTAGTGCCTAGTGTTCTTCAACCGTTCTGCGGGTTAGAAGTAATTCAGCCACCAGAAGCAAGCAGCTGAACATCTACGAACTCGTATTTGACCTTTCAGGAGAATTTTCGACCAAGACCATGTCAGGCTGATTCCTTCTGCTCCACTGGAAAAATCTTGTAGCTATCCACACCCAGAGATAGATTCCTCCAACCAGTTTCATGACAAAGCCAGCCAGCTGCTGGTCAGTAGTGATATCTATACCCCAAAGTCGAACTTGATGATCATATGCATCATAAAGAGCTCCACCTGCGAAAGTCAGAAATCCTGCAGGCACAGTGGGAACGACCGACATCAAGAATAAGTAGACCATTTGTGTTGGAAGGCTAATTCGAAATTCTTTCATGGGGTTGATCACTGGAAGCCACATCCAGAGTGAGGAAACGAATACCGCTAAGTGAAGAAAGTAGTGAAATGAACCATTCTCAATTGAATAATTGACTGCAAAAGGTAAATGAGTCACGATCACGACAAAGTTGTATATAAGTCCTGCAGCTATCGGATTTGCAATACTTTTAGTTAGAATCCCAGCTCTTCCCGAAGGAGCGAAGATCAGCCTCGTGAGCCACACAGGAAGTGCCGTAAGTATCAATGGAGGCACTATCAGTGAAATGATCATATGTTGAACCATATGCACCGAATAGAGGTACTCTTCTGAAATATCATGCATAGGCCAGTCGGAAGCAAACCAAAGAGAAAATAAGGCAGCCCAAAAGGCATAGAAGTTCTTTCGGGTGTAAATGTCTTTGCCATCTGGAACGAAATTAGGAGCGACTATCTTGACTGTGTAAAGAGCTAACAGCAGTATTCCAGCGACGAGAATCCACACCTCAGGATGAAATTGGAATCTCCAGATCTGGGGATCAGCTGCAAACACCACTACACCAGCCTGCCACGCGCCACATACCCAATTACAAATTACTTTCAGTATTTATTATGGAAGAAAGAATCAATTAAAACTCTTTAAAAGTTGTTATTAGTGGTGACTGCCTGTTCCGCCCTTAAACGAGTAACCCAGCCAGAACCCAGTTATAGCTGGTGGAACTAAGAGGAAAATAACCTTCAAAATCGGATTCCAATCTGGGAGGAATCCAAATGCAAATGCCATAACGAAATAGACAGGCCAGGCTATACACAGACCCATGACCATCATTTTCGTAAAGACGGCATTGTCATCGCGCAAATGCATGAAGATCGCCGCAACGAGAAAGAACTTGATAACCATGAGAAACGATAATGTAAGGACAAGGAGCCAATCAGGAGCTTTATGCACTGACTCAAAGTAGGTAAAGACTTCAATCCCTGTAAAAACAGCGAGAATAAGTGCAGTTTTTATGTACACCCAATCTTCTTTGACCCAAGAAGTAGCTTCTCCGGTTCCTTCAGTTAGCTGATCAGTTGTGGCCATCTGTTTCTCCTATTGTGGAAAGAGGTAGACGATAGTAAATATTACAATCCATACGACATCGACAAAGTGCCAATAAAGGCCGATAATTTCAAGTTTCTCTTCCTGTGCAACTGTCAATCTTCCTCGCATAGATTGAATATACATAGACATGAGCATTATTATCCCTACTGAGACGTGTACACCATGAAAACCTGTAAGTGTGAAGAAGGAAGTACCAAATAGATTCGTGGTATAGCCAAGTCCTTCGCGATAGAACACTGTAAATTCATATACCTGTCCACCAACAAAAACAGCTCCGAGTATTGCTGTGGTTAGTAGCCATATCCTACTTCTACGAATGTCATTTCGTCGAAGAGCAGTAATTGCCAACACCACTGTGAGAGAACTCATTAACAATACAAACGAGCTCACAGAAGTGAACGGAATGTCAAACATTTCCTCAGGACCAAGATCATCTGGGCCAATTCGGTCTTTGTACAACATATATGTAGAAATAAGGCCGCCAAATAGCAAGCAGTCTGACCCGAGAAATACCCACATTCCTAACTTGTCGTTAGAAACGCCTAGGGTCGAAACATGGTCCTCGCTGTGATCATGCGTTGTTTGAGCTGTAGCTGTTTCAGTCAACGGACACCTCCTTTTGCGAATTCTCATTTCCTTCTTCGAGTTCACCTGAGGCCTCATGTTCATCGCCGTGGTGGCCATCTACGTTAGGATCGTCAACCGGCTCAAAGACCCAACCAAACAAGCCTGCGATGACAAATAGTCCCCCGACCACACACAACCATAGATTGTAAATAAGCCCGTACCCGATAATTGGCAATCCAAGAGCAGCAACAATTGGCCAATATGATGGGGAGGGAAGATGCACATTGGTATTGCTTCCATCATGGGCTACTTCTTCCGCAGTTGCCCTTCTAACCACACGACCACTTTCATCCTTACCCCATTTTCTATGCCAGAATTCATCTTGACGTTCGACTTCAATTACTTCATCGAAGTTATGTTCTGGAACAGGTGAAGCCGTCATCCATTCAAGGGACCGAGCATCCCAAGGGTCGGGCCCAGGGTCAGGAGTCTTTCCAGCTCGATGCGCTCTCCGGCTAATGAACACATTTGCAATGAACATTGCTGTTGCAATAGCAATCATGAATGCTCCGAGCGTCGCTATGAGATTCCAGAAGTCAAAGCCCTGCCCAGGGGAATATGTCTGGATCCGGCGGCTCATCCCTTGCAATCCAAGAATGTGCATAGGCCCAAATGTTAAGTTAAAGCCAATAACCATTACCCAGAAACTTGATTTTCCAATCTTCTCTGACAGAAAATAGCCAAACATTTTCGGCCACCAGAAATAGAACCCGCCAAAGAAGCCAAGAATAATTCCGCCGAAAATGACGTAATGGAAGTGAGCGACAATGTAATAGGTATCTGTTTGTTGTGTGTCAGCTGCGGCTAGCGAGTGTGTCACACCGGAAAGGCCGCCAATGGTGAACATGGCAACAACTGACGTCGCATACAACATAGGGGTAGTAAAACGTATTCGACCTCCCCACATCGTGGCTAACCAATTTAATATCTTCACACCAGTTGGAACAGCAATAAACATTGTGGATACCGAAAACGCCGCTACTGCTACAGGACCTATTCCTGAGGCAAACATGTGGTGAGCCCAAACACCCCATCCCATAAACCCAATAGCAATTCCAGAAAAAATCATGAATGGATAACCGAAAATAGGTTTTCTACTGAACGTCGGAATAATTTCAGATATCACTCCGAAGCTTGGCAAGATCAGGATATAGACTTCTGGGTGGCCAAATATCCAGAACAAATGCTGCCACAATAACGGATCGGCGCCTTCAGCGACATTAAAGAAATTGGCATCAAAGAGACGATCAAACGTGAGGAGGAATAGAGCTACTGAAATTACTGGCATTGCGAACAGAAGAAGCATTTGCACAATAAACAACATCCAAGTTAGAACGGGCATTTTCATTAAAGTCATGCCCGGGGACCTCATATTAAGCACGGTCACGATTAAGTTAATAGCACCGACAAGAGATGCAATACCGGTAATCTGTAGGCCAATTGCGAAGAAATCTATTCCCTTACTTGGAGAGAAAAGGACTCCGGTATTTGGAGAGTAGGCGAACCATCCGCCATCTGGAGCATTCTCCCACCAACCACCGATAAACATTGATGTTAAGAGGAAAAGTCCTCCACCTAGAAACACCCAGAAACTAAATGCGTTCAATCTGGGGAAGGCGACATCACGGGCACCTATCTGCAGGGGAATGAGATAGTTCGAAAATGCAGCTCCAAGAGGGATCGCAGCAAGAAATATCATTACAACTCCGTGCATTGTAAAGACTTGATTGTAGGTTTCTGCTGAAAGGATCGAATTATCTGGTCGGGCTAATTGAAGCCGCATAAATAAAGCGTAAATACCACCTATTACAAAAAATAGGAGACCAGCTGCTCCGTACATGATTCCAATTCGCTTGTGATCAACAGTAAATAGCCAGCTACGCCACCCGCCACCTCCATCGGGTCTTGTGAAAGCACCTAGCGGACGCTCTGTTATCTGATCTTCTCCGGATTCAAGCTCAAGCGGAGCTTCTTCTTGCTCAACAATTGCCATGGGAGTTCTCTTTTCTATTCAAAAAATTCTTCATAATTAATCCAATGAAATTAGATAGTCGACGAGTAAATCAATATCAGCTTCACTTAAATTCAAGTTGGGCATACCGCGAGCTTGCTCTGGTTGAGCATTCGGTTTCACAGCCGGAGAGTTCCGCAACCATGCCTCTAGAGTTCCCCGCCCATAATCACTGCCGGAAAGATCAAGATAATTTCCAGCATCAGTCATTTCCTGCGCATCTGGGTACAACTCAAAGAATGAACCCGCATAACTACTTCGAGTGGCGAAGTGGGTAAGATTTGGAGCCGCTCCAGCGGTAAGGTTCTCTGGTCCGGTGTACTTTCCTTGTGAGAGTGTTCCATCAGAGTGATCTCGGTATTCTTCGATATTTCCATATAAATCCATGGTATCTAGTTGCACTATTCCTGATAACTCCCGAGAGGTAACGCCATTTATCACATGGCATCGTGCGCAATTCTGAATGAATATCTGCTCACCCTGATAGTTTGCATCCCCTTCTTCTAGGGGTTCGCGAATTCTAACCTGATTATTTACCCACACTTGAAAATCATCTTGGGAAAGAGCAACGGCATACATACGCATATACGCGTGGCTTAGACCACAAAACTCAGTGCATTGCCCTGCAAATCGTCCTATTTCATTCGATTGGATCACCCATGGAGATGTCTTTCCTGGAACAGAATCTTTTTTTCCATTGAGGCGCGGAATCCAGAAACTATGGAGTACATCTCTTGAAGTGATATGGAGACGTATATCCTGGCCGACAGGAACAACTATCTCATTCGCAGTAACAAAATCTGGTTGGTCGGCGCCTTCAACACCATCAAGATAGTACTGGTATTCCCACCACCATTGTTGGCCGACAACGATGACCTCAACTTCCGGATAAGCCGCTCCATCGGGAGCTACATCAACATCATCAAGCTTAAGGAGAGCACCCACACTAATCGCAGCTATTACGGCCATCAGAATTGTTGGCCCTATGGTCCAACTAATTTCAGCAGCAAAATGACCGTGAACCTGTTTTGGAAATTCTTCGTCGGGATATCCACCATCGAAAGACTCTTCATTATCTTTAGGTGCACGGACTCTAAACCTCCATCCAAGATATAAAACTGCCCCTTGGATTATGACGAAGACGATACCGGCAATAACAAAAATTGGGTTAATAAGATTATTTATGTCAGTAGATTTCCTACCTGCGGGGTCGAGAGTATCAAGAGGGGCATTACTTGCACATCCAGTCATAAACAAAGCTGCAACCAGAGCTACGAGGAGCACGAACCATCGAAGGCTCCGATTGTCTACTTTCTCAGAAAAATCTGTTTGATCACAGAGATTGTAGTTATTCCGGGTCGTGGTCATTTGTCATGCCCTTCTTCACCGTGCTCTTCACTATGCTCTTCACCGTGCTCTTCACTATGCTCTTCACCGTGGTGATGATGAATTTCACGTTCACCAACCGTAGCTGAGACTATACCGGTCGTAAGTAGTGCAATAGCTCCAATCGCAAGGGCACCTGCGACAAGATTTCTATTTACTTTTTCAGCTATTGCAAAAGCCAGAGCTACTAAGAACACAATTGCTGAAATGATAACCGCCACCCAAATTGCCCATGCCTTGGAGACCGTAAGGAAGATCCTAGAGAAACAAAGAACAGCCACAGCTATGCCGATAGTGCCCAATACCGGTATCTCAACAGGTTTCATAATCTGATTTCGAAGTTCAGTATTTGCTACAGGGTTACTTGTGGCTCTATCTGCCCAAGCACTCATCATAAGTTCGAACGTTGTAGCGATAATTACTAGCAGACCGACAACAAAAATAGCTGCATGAGTAACCAGCCCCATCAGTAATGTTCCAAAACCGAATGCGCCAATGATCGGCCAGAAGTTATAACTCACTGGACCTTGTGCTGGGGGAAGTTCCCCATCATTAAGTTCAGCAACTGCATCAGGGTCAGCATCACGGAAAGCTGTCAACATAATCGCTAACCAAGATGAGCAAATAAATAACATAACCAGGATGATGTACCCCACATGGTCGCCTATACCACCATGCCATCCAAGGCTCAATGCTCCAGTCCACGCTTCAACATCGAGAAATCCCAAATAATCGGCACCACCACCATCACCACTTACTACGCCATAGAAAAAGGCGGCAATCAGGCCAAAACCAGCAAACCCCATAAAGAGTCGAAATCCTGGAGAGAACATCAGTTAGTACCTGCTATCACGTATCGCTCATTTCGCTATAAAAACGGCTATCCAAATAATGAAATAAATAAACACCAGAGAATACCAATATAGAGAAGCCGCAACGATGCCGTCTGTCTGGCGACTACTATATTGACCTGCGAGGGCCCGAAACCCCATGAGGGCGACGAAGATCATTGCGATAACAAATGCGACCATATAGCTACCAACAATGGTGTAAATCAATGTTGCTGCTGTTGTTGGGCCCTCATCAGCAACAAGATTCATTTGGGATAATTGCCATCCATGTTGTACAAGAACCATCGCTCCCATTAGAAGAGTGGTACCTACAGCGAGTAGTGCATGCTGGCGATCATCACGTTTGATTGAATAGACAGCCCATTGGATAACAGCAACTGATATAAGCAATGTCCATATAATCATGCCTGGAGGGGTTAATTCGATATGTGCTTTATCTGGTATCCACGATCCTCCACTCGAGCGAACTTGTGCTCGTTCGCGCAAGTACACGCCAAAAATTCCTCCAAAGTACATAAGGGTTCCGGCTATCCCAAAGCCAGTTGCTACCAAAAGGTTTCTAGATCTTGCTGGAGGGGCTGCTGGGAGATTTGTAGTAGCCATATTCATAGCTCATCGCCTCCAGCAGCTACCGGCGACAGCAGCGGCCTTTCATTCTCAACAACGGGAGGTTGATCAAAATTCCCTATTGGTGGAGGAGAATCCGTTGCCCACTCTAATGTGTGACCTCCCCATGGATCATTTACATCCTCAGCATCACCCTTTTGAAGAAACACTGAAATCGTAATATCAACTAGGACTAGACCAAGACCAGCTAATAAAAGGATGCTGCCTATCCCCCCTACAACATTAAGAAATTCAACTGCACCAGAATCCCAAACCCCATCGTAAGCTGATGAGCGAAATACTTCGTCACCTTCATCTAGGATCCCGTTAATAATATTGCTTCCGCCAGCCAACACTAAGCCACCAAGTAAAGCGAGAGCCGCAAGCATTCCAGCATTACGGTTTAATTTATAACCAAATAATTTCGGGGCCCAAAAATAAATCCCAGCAATAGAACCAATGACAGCTCCGATAAGAACATGATCCATCACTGCAGTTGCAAGAACAGTTCCTTGAACATCTCGTAGCCAAGATATCAACCCATCTAACCAACTATCATCAATTTCTTGTATTGCGCCAACAGCAGGGCCAGAGACATAAAAAGCAGAAGCACCTGCACCTACGAGCAAAGCAAGCATCCCTACCATCGAGAGAATCAAATGAGCGGAAATTGAGGGACTCCCCTTAATGGACGTATCTGCGAGTCCACCCAAAAATGCGAGAATCGGTACAAGAACAAGAAGCCCCATTATTACAAACACAGCTTGATTGGTTACATCCGGATTAAAGAATGGCTGCGCAAAAGCTCCAAAAGATAAACCACCTAGGGCACCTATAGCGATCTGCTGAACCCTGTATTGGCGCTGAGAAACTCCTGCAGACACAGGAACAATATCACCTGCTATTCCAAGTAAAGGAATAGCGAAAGCGAAAACCATAGGCTGAGACCACAACCAAGACAGTTGATCCCATATATTCTCTACAGCCCCATAACGGAGGGCATCACCACCTTGGAAATCAACCCAAGAAATAGCAAGGTTTGAAAGCCAAACAGGCAGCGCCAACACCCAGATCCCGCCTGCGACAAGAATTGACCAACTAAACAATGGAAGCTCAAATAACGTCATTCCTTGAGGACGTTGGGAAATGATCGTCGCCAAAATACAAACTGTTGCAAGCAGAAGACCAAAAACAACCATAGCGATTGAAAGCATGGACAACTCAGTAGCTTCAGGATCCATTCCTTGTGCAAATTGTGAAGTTGGATCAGGTTCACCTAACCCTCCATCAGCGAAAACAGTTACAACATGAATCAAAATTCCAATAAGCCATGTCCAAAAAGCCAAGGCAGCAGCTCGGGGGAAAGAAAGAGCAGGTGCTCCAACCTGAAGCGGCACCAGATATGTTGCTAAACCAATGAGTAAAGGCAAAACGCAAAAGAACAGTAAAGATGTCCGAGAGAGACTCCAGGTTTGGAAAAATTGGTTTGAAGAACCGAAATCAAGAACCCCAACAGATCCGATATTTATTCGCTCGAATCTAACAAGGACATTTAGAATCAAGGCAAACATTCCTCCCGACAAACCGAAGAGAATATAAAGTCGGCCAAGGTTTTTATGGTCGCTAGTTCCAAAGACCCCTGCGAGCCCACCAATCTCTAGTGGGCCAGATGCTGAGTCAGCTGCGTTTGATTCAGTTTCCGTTTGATTTTCAGTCACAGTTTTTCTTTTTCCATGTCATTACTAACCAAGGGAGAAACTCCAAAAGTCAGCACATAACATGCTAGACAATCCGGTCCTAAAAGGAATGGATTCAACAATGATCGTAGTCATCAGAGGAAGCACTAGCCGAACTCTAAACATAAATTCGGCAATCAATTTTTTTGTAAATTTTCCCCAATGACGTTAGAACCCACTTCTGACCAATTCGTCAATGGCAATAATCAGAAAAAGAAGCGTTAAATATGTTATTGAGAAACCAAAAAGCCGCATCGCTGCTCGTTCTGTTTTGTGAGAGCGAACTTGCAACGATAGATAGACAAATAAAGCTCCGAGCACAAGGGCACCGCAAAGATAGATCACACCCATACCGGCAACAGGGGCAAAAATCAATGAAATAGCCCATACTTCCATTGAGTACAAGACCATTTTATTACCAGTGAATTCTGGCCCTGCTACAACAGGAAGCATAGGGATTTTCGCTGAGGAATAATCTTCCTTATATCGAATGGCTAGTGCCCAAAAATGAGGCGGTGTCCAAAGAAAGATAAGAGCAAAAAGGATAAAGGGGGGCCAATCTAATGAGTTCTGCACTGCTGACCAGCCAATTAATACAGGAGCAGCTCCCGCAGCTCCTCCGATAACGATATTACTGCTTGAAGTTCTCTTTAACCAGAGGCTGTAGATAAATACATAAAAAAGGCAAGCACCTACAGCTAAAACCGCGCTAAGTAAGTTAACGGTTAACCACAACCAGAGAAAAGCAAAAGCCTCAATTGTCAATGCAAACACTAAAGCTTCTGCCGGTCCCAGCACGCCAGTCACAAGGGGCCTATTTTTTGTTCTCTCCATAAGGGGATCAATATCGCGGTCAATGAACATATTTATTGCATTGGCACCTCCCGCAGCAAAAGTTCCCCCAATCAAAGTGAATAAGATAAGCCATAGAGATGGTAGACCTTCTTCGGCAACAATCATTGTCGGAACAGTCGTAATTAGAAGTAGTTCCACTACTCGAAGTTTCATCAGGGAAACAAAACCCCGAATTTTTTCCCGTAATAGTATCTTTTTGAACAAAGTTGTTGTCACGAATTCGAGGCTAGAACGAAAGAAGGCAGATGAGCAAACTACTGCAGAGTTCGAGACATAAAGAAAACACTTATGTTGAGATAGAAAAAAACTCTTTCGGTGAAGTGTTGAAAATAAAAGTCTGTGGTGGACTATTTATATGCCAGAGAAATTTCATTTAACTCCAGCTAAATACCAGCGGATAACGCATGTCGCAGTCCTACTTCTATCTCTTATTATCATCACAGGAGCAGCTGTCCGCCTTACTGGCTCAGGTCTAGGGTGTTCTGATTGGCCCACATGTGAGGACGATCAACTAGTAGCAGAAATAGATGATGTCCACGCCATGGTTGAATTCGTAAATCGGGTGATTACCGGAATCGTATCTGTCGCCGTAATATTCGCTGTCCTTGGTTCTTTATTTAGAAATCCTCGACGTAGGGACCTGACATGGTGGTCACTGGGCTTGGTAGGAGGTGTCATTCTTCAGATACTTGTTGGGGCTTTAGTGGTTAGGGAACATTTGCCCCCGAGTTTAGTTATTGCCCATTTTCTTATTTCTATGGTTCTTGTCTGGAATGCTGTGGAGCTCAACCATCGATCAAAGTTTCTAATCATCAACCACCTAAGACCTAGAAGATCTCCTTTGCAACCTTTATGTTCCTCTCTGGTTTTACTTGCATCAGTTGTTTTGGTAACTGGGACATTAGTTACAGGAAGTGGCCCACATAGTGGAGCAGAAACAACACAAACTAAGGAGGCATTCGATAATCTTCAAGGAAGCGCTCTCCAATTAGAGCAGGGGAATTTTGAAGTAAAGAGGCTTCCCTTTGATGTTCCCGATGTTGCGAGAATCCACGCAATCGCAATGATCATATTTCTTAGCGCAATGCTTTATGTTGTTTTTCGAATAAAACGATCACCCGAATCCGGTAACGCATTTCTTCAAGCTCAGAATCTTTTAACTATTGCTGTTCTTCAGGGGGCAATAGGATATACCCAATACTTCACAGATGTTCCTGCTCTACTTGTCGGATTCCACATTGCCGGAGCTGTAGCAGTATGGATAATGACTCTTCGGCTTTATCTTGAGGTTCGTCTTCCAGTAGAAACAGCAAGTATTGATGAAGCTACGGAATCGACGCTAAATAATTAGAGTCAGTTTCATCAAGTCTTTGCTCAATTGATGAAAGGCCATAATAATTCAGCAGCGAAATTGGGGAACCTTCTTGGTTAATAATTTCGATCGCTGATTCTGGGATCAGCGCAGGGTGGGTGCCCCCTACCGCATGGCATAGACGACGAATTTCATGCTGTAAAGCCACCATATAGTTAGCTACTCGGACACTTTTATCAGTGGGATCGAGTCCGCGAGCAAGCCAAGGAGACTGAGTCGCGACACCGGTAGGGCAATGTCCCGTGTGGCATCGTTGAGCCTGAATGCAACCAATAGCCATCATTGCTTCTCGACCAACATTGACTATGTCACAACCTAAAGCGAATGCAGCTAAGGCCGTGTCAGGATATCCAAGTTTTCCAGCGCCGATGAAGGTGATATCTCGGTGAAGTGAGCGGGTGTAAAAGATATCAAACACCTTCGCAAATCCGATCCTAAATGGGTACGCGACACTGTCGGAAAAAACTAACGGAGCCGCACCTGTTCCGCCCTCAGCTCCATCGATGCTTATGAAGTCCGGGCCGCGGCGGCTTGCTTCCATTTGGTCCGCAAGTTCAACCCAGAAGTGAATCTGCCCTACAGCAGCTTTAATCCCTACAGGAATACCTGTCTGCGCAGCAATTAATTCAACAAATTCAATGAGGCCAGTAACATCATCAAAGCTTGTATGTTTAGCTGGGCTCTGAACCATCACTCCTTTGGGGACTCCCCTAGTAGTAGCAATCTCATTGGTAACTTTCTTTGCAGGAAGGACCCCCCCGATACCAGGTTTTGCCCCTTGACTCAGCTTGACTTCGATAGCTTTTACTGGTGTTTCAGAAATAGTTTCAAGCAAAGCATCCATGGAAAAGTTACCTTCCAGATCTCGGCTTCCAAATAATCCAGTCCCAATTTGATATACCAGATCTCCGCCGTTCCGATGGTAAGAAGAAATTCCACCCTCTCCAGTATTATGAAGGCATCCGGCACGGAGAGAGCCCTTATTTAAAGCTTCAATAGCTGGTCCAGACAGGGACCCAAAACTCATTCCAGAGATATTGACAAGTGAATTGGGACGAAATGCCTTCGGCCGGTTCCCCCAAGCACCCAAAACCTTTGCAGAAGGTAAAGAGTTATTCTTCGCCGCCGTCGCTGCAGGAAAGGTCGAATGCTTGATAACGATGCTTCCTGGAAGGTCGACATCGTTATCAGTCCCAAATCCAAAATATGGATTTTCCTTCTTTGCAGTGGCATAGACCCATCTTCTTTGATCACGATTGAACGGCCGCTCTTCGTCATTATCGGCCACAATATACTGCCGGAGTTCTGGGCCAAGTTTTTCTAGCAGATACCGGAAATGCCCAATGATAGGAAAATTTCTCAGAATGGCATGACGCTTTTGAGAAAGGTCGTGCATTGCGACAAGAACTAACACACCTGCCAAAATCAGAATAATTAAAACTCCGATACTTCCCATAACATATTCCTATCAGTATGTCCCCTGCCTTTGCAGGAACATAAGATTAAGCTTTCCTTGGGGTCAATATTCCCTTTCCCTATGTTGACACAAAAGTCGAGGCGATTAATGAAAGAAGTGACGACAATGAAGAAATCCCTTCTCCATGCTTCAACCGCATCCCCACAAATTGAGACTTAGGATTTTGTCGAGCTGCAAAGACCATGGGTTGTAGTCGTCTGGAATGACCCGATAAACCTGATGAGCTATGTTTCATTTGTGTTCCAAAAAC
This sequence comes from Acidimicrobiaceae bacterium, assembly GCA_002715405.1. Lineage (GTDB taxonomy): Bacteria > Actinomycetota > Acidimicrobiia > Acidimicrobiales > UBA8592 > UBA8592. The sequence continues at coordinate 851 of PAZD01000028.1, read as the reverse complement.
TCTTCGGGTACTCAAAAGAGAAAGCTAATGAACTAATGATGGAAGTTCACAACAAAGGAAAATCTGCAGTGTCTCAAGGCACTCGAGAAAAGGCTGAATTAGATGTCTTTCGCCTTCACCAGCATGGTCTATGGGCAACGTTACAGCAAGACTAATAACACCAAATGATTATTACTCCTGAAACAAACGGATCATACAAAATAGAAATTACTGATTGGCAAAAAGAACTATTTCGTAATCTCATAGAAGAGGTAAGTGAAATTATCAGTGACAGGGAAAATCCGTTAGGTAATCTTCTATTCCCAATCGCCTACCAGAACGACATTGACGCAAATAGCGAGTTTGATTCGTTAACAAAAGGTGATCTTGAAGAGTCTCATCTTTCAGCTCTAAAGATCTTGGAGGAGATTCCTGAGGTAGGAGAAGTATCTGAAGAAACTCTCTTAAAAGTCATGCAAGCGATTAACATCCTTCGACTTGTTCTTGGGACCCGTTTAGACATAACCGATGAAGACACACCTATTGAAATCGCAGAAGATGATCCTGACCGATCCTTTTGGCTTATTTACCATTTACTAGGGGAAAATCTATCGAGAATTGTTGATTTGTTGAGTGATTAATTATGTCGTTGAGATTCTTCTATTTCTATCTATGCGAGATAGCGTTTAGTCCTGCTATCGTGTGATAACCCCTTTGGGGTACCCTGCCCCGTTCGTCTAGTGGCCTAGGACGCTGGCCTTTCACGCCGGAAACAGGGGTTCGAGTCCCCTTGGGAGCGCCACTTTTTGAAATATTTTTTCTATCGAGTCTAAAAAGAAGGCTTTGCTATTGGGGGGCGACTATAATTTACA
>PAZD01000027.1 GCA_002715405.1 Acidimicrobiaceae bacterium | reverse complement strand
AAAAAGAAAAGGGACAAAGAAAAAAAAAGCTACTCGTCGTAGATCAAAATAAATAAATAAAATAATTTAAAGTTTTTTTATAAAATATAAATAAGTATTGTGAATGATAGTTTTTGTAATTTCTAAAAATAATATTACAAAAAAGTTTGAATGTAATCTCGAAGATAGTATTTTATCTTTGAAAAAGGATATCATTAAAGAGTTTGAATTAAAGTGTGAATATATTGATATTGATTTTCAATTAGAAAGACCGATTCGATCATTGGGTAAATTTAACCTTGAATCAGGTATACTTCCAAGAACGCTTGATCCATATACATTTAATCGTTATGGATTGGATGGTAAAGAAGTGAAAGCTACATTCATTGAAGTGAATGATTATGTTTCACAAAGATATGATCGAAAATTAAAACATGTTAATTTAGCTCAGAAACAAAAAGAAAGGTTTGAAAAGAAAGATGTTGATTTTGATATTAATTCAGAAGATGATTTTCCTTCATTGAGTTAATTATAACTTGTACTATACTTATTTATATAATTATATACTTTTTTTTCTTTCATTGTCACTAAATTATCGATCACACTTAAATATACTTCTTTTTCTTCATTATCTTGTATTGTTTCAAGATATTGAAATATTTGATATAATATTTCTACCTCAGATCTTTTCCAAATATCCTTTAAATCATCTAATAATGGTGATTCTTTTTGTTCTTCATTTTCGAAATCTTTTTTTTCTAGAATATCTTTGAATAATTTACAATAGTGATTTAATGTATAGTATATGATACTATCTTTTTCATAACTTTCAAGTAATATGTTTAGTCCATCCTTACATTTTTCATAAAAATATTGATGAATCCTATCATCTACAGAATACCATTCAAAGGATTTAAAAAATGGATTGTATAAATTATGTAAATCTTCACGTGTATCTCCATTATAAGTTCGTATTAAACCCTGAAGGTAATTTGGTTCATTATAACATATTGAATTATTATAAATTGATATCTTCGTACCAGGAGGTTTATATTTTAATAAAATCATCCGAAAAATACATGATAATGGTTCAAGGATAATATTCCTATTTTCAGTTAAGGAATGATATGGTACAATATCAGATAATCTAAAATATTCTCCGAGATTCATTTTATAATAAACAAAAATAATAAAATTTGATTTAAAAATATATTCTACATTAAATATAAATGATTATTCCTATTCGTTGTTTTACTTGTGGTGAAGTTATTGGAGATAAATGGAATCCATTTATTCAATTAATAACAGAAAAAAAAAATAAATCAAATGAAAATGTTACTAGTGATCTTGATATTGAATATATCAATATTACAAATGATGGATCCATTAAAAAATCAATTGAAGGTCAATCTCTTGATGAACTAAATCTACATAAATATTGTTGTCGAAGGATGTTCCTAGCAAATGTTCACCTTATTTCGTCTATTTAATAAAATTTAATATTCTATTACTATATAAATGAGCCTCTTAAGTGAACTAAAACCAGATGATACAAGACCTCAAATTACAGGATATACAGACAAAAAACAAGACTATTTATCTGAATATGAGGCAGAAGAATCAAAAAAACTATTAAGAGAATATACTCAAAAAAAAAATGAAACAATCCTAGATCTAACATTAAATCAAATCATAGAGAATTCAGTCAATCGTATCGCAGAATTTTCAAATGACTTCGCGTATCAACTTTACGAAGTTGATCTAGAATTTAAATTACATGAAGAAAATGAGTCCTTCTATACAAACCTTAGGAAATATATACTTGCTTTCACACTCTATCTAGGAAAAAATGATAATCTATTATATTTTGGAATACTTCTTGTTATGATATCAATTATTTTATATTTCTTTAATATATCAAGTACCAATGATCAACTTCCCAGAAATTGAACTGAAAAATGAAAAGGTATTAATCATTATTTTTGTATTCACCATATTACTATTCTTCTTCAATTATCTAGAAATTAAAGCATTAATAAGTATCATTGTGATTATTTTTATCATCAACCAATACTCTTCGATTAAAAAGAATATCAATGAAAATATAATTAATAAAGACAAAAAACAAAAACTACCTCTAAGATATAACCATAATATTTCAATACTATTATCGAAAATTAAAAAATATAAGAAAAAAAGTCCTTATAACTATAAACAAGGTATGTACTATTGGACCAATTTTATCAAAAATATAGATCAATTAGAAAATGATGAACTTCATCATTATAATCAATACTTTGATAAAGCTCATCTATACCTACAAAAAGCAACAAATATATTTCAAAGCTTAGGGACAGAAGCTGAAGAAAGAAAATATATTCAAGCACTTAAATACAATGACTTCCAAAATTCAAAAGAACTATCGAAAATCTCAAAATATGCGAAAGATCTATATCATGAAGGATATCTACTACTCTATAATCTATCACTAAGGTTAAACAAAAAATGGAAAAAATCCCCGAATGTATTTAATCATCAAATTATTCTTGATCACCCCTTGCCAAATGATAAATACCTATCAAAACACTTTGATTTCTATCTATAATGTTTGTTTATTTCACCATTTTAAAATACCATCATAATTAAATGGATATCTCAGTATTTACAATTCATCCTAACCATATAAAAATACCAAAAAAAATTAATAATATATCATATTCATTCCTAGATAATATATATGATATCAACTTTCAACCCTATTATGATTTACTCAATACTTTTGAAGATTTTAGAATTAAAAATATATATCATTTCATATATCTAAGATCCATCCTAATTCATAAGAAATTTAACTCAATCCCAATACTAAAAAAAAATATGATATCATTTAATGATGATATCATTCAATACATTAATAAAGATAAAATTAAAGCAATCATAATTATGAATGGTATACAACAATACTTTACACCCATTAAAGATCAACCTCACCAGACTCAATTATCAAATTCATAGAGGATGTAATACTCTTCTTCTCAGATGGTAATGGCTTCTTACGATATAATTTTAAATTACTCTTTGATATATTCTGATTCGTTTCATATATATCCATATTATGGTTAATCGGTAATATCGGTGGTAACTTAATATCATAAACATTCTGATTCTTGAAAAATGAACGATATTCTTCAATCGTCTGATTTCCACCAAACTTTTTCAACAAAAGGCGATTTGGTGCAAGTTCTATCTTGTCAATCTTCTGAAACATTATATTATTATACAAATTCATCAATGAATAAATCTCAGAAAAATCATAATTCCTAAGGCTTTCAAAAGCATAACGTGATGCACATTCTAAAGAACAAAAATCCCCATATATATAAAAAATATTATTCACGTACTTTAATGGTATTCCATGTATCGTAATTCCATTAAAAGGATGACAACAATTCCAACATACCTCACTTACATGCCTCGATTCTTCGACCTTTGAATATTCATCCGGTTGGAATGCTGTGATTGTATCCGCTTCAATATCGCTTTTCTTCAATCGAATTATCAAATTCTCAGGGATCTCAACCTTCTCTTTCTGTTCTTTTGTCTTACTTATAATCGTATTCTTTGGCTTTCTACCTCTTTTTTTAGGCTTCTTTTCAGATTCCATTTATTAAGGTTATATTTTTATTTCTTTAATATTTAATCAATGGATGTAATGTTACTTGCGATGTTAACTTATAAATAATTAACCAAAATATCATTATTCCCAAACATAGAAATAATGTTGTCTGTATAAATACACCATTAAATAATGATATCGTAGGGTTGTTCGCACTAAATAATCCCTGGACAACAAATTGCATAGTTACCATCCTCATTATATCATATATCATTGGTACTGCCTCAGGATTCGTTACCGAAAATTCTTTGATCCGATCAAGTAAATCCATTTATAATTTATCAATAAAAAAATATTCAAAAATATCCTTTATAAGTTTATTTTATACGTTTTTTATATTCTTATTCTATAAATGTTACAAGAACTACATATCCAATCAAATATGCCTCTCATCATCCTCGCAATTTTAGTTATTTGTGCAATTATACTCGGTTACCTCGAATTTAAGAAAGTTCATTCAACAATCGATATCCTAGTTAATCGTCTAGATAATATTAAAAAAAATCAAAGTCACACAGATACTAAAAAAGAAGAAGAACCTACATTTGAAAAGTCCACCGAATCACCCTCGCCAATTATGTCCCCAATTACTCAGATCGAACCCAATGAAGAAGAACCAAATACAGAAAAAAAAAATGTTAAAAAAGTAAGTATGAATCCGCTAGAAAACATGATGAATAGTTTACCTTTCGGTAATATCATGCTTCAAACTGGTGGACCAATCATACCCATGGGGTTCGAAGCAAAAGATATAAATGATCTAGATAATACCACTCTTGAAGAAGAAGAAATCAACAACCTTAATAAAAATCAAATAAATATTCTTGAAGAAGAAAATGATCTAAACAAAAAAGAAATACTCAATATTGAAGAAAATCTATCAAATCTAAGTGAAAGCTCCGATGGCTTCTCAGATATAAGTAATGATATAAGTGATTCGACCGATGATGAAAATAATGATGATGTTGATGATATTGTTGATGATGATGAGGATGAGGATGATGATGATTATGATGATGATGATGATGATGATAAATCTAATAATATTGAAGAGATCGAAAAAGTTATCATCGATGATTCATTATCAGTAAAACAATTAAAATCAATCTGTGAAGAAATGAATATTCCACAATCAGGTAATAAATCTCAATTAATTAAAAGAATTATTGAGAATAAAAATGATTAATTAAAATGATTAATAAAAATAATCAATAAAAAAAATATATATAATATAATATAATATAATATGGATAAAGTAACGGATAACTTTTTTAAAGATTTCCCAGCAAGGATGTCTGATGGACGTTTTATAACCAATTATTCACCAAATTGTCAACAAAATCTTATATATCAAAATAATATGACCAGTTGGCAATACAGAGCATACCTAACAAAAATGGCAAATCAAATCAGAAATCATGAAAGAATTAAAAATGAAAAATTATATGGATGTGATGTCTGTCATGAAGATACTGGTATCGGTCATCGTTATGAACAAGTCTGTAATGAGAATGGTTGTACCATGAAAGAAGTTAATCCGGAAGGAATTGGAATGAAACAAGTCAATTAAACTATTGCTTCCATCGATTATCACATTTTAAACATGTTATAAATTGTGTCATTGGTTCATCTGCAGAACGTGTCTGGACCTCAAAATATGATGTTTCCCTAAATCCACATTTTCGACACTTAAATAAATTTGTCATCGCCTCAGGTTTAAGTTCGTACTTAATCTTATCCCTCTTTGACTTTATATTTAATAACTTCTTCCAATTATCAGGAAAAATATCATACACACTTAATGTACCTATCTTTATAGATTCAATCTCTCCATTTTTAATACGATCAAGAAATGTTTCATTATGTATATAACTATCTTTTTTTATATTCGAATAAATTGAAATGATCTTTGAATGATACAAACTTTCAAATAAAGGATTCGTCCATCTTCTTTGAATATTTTTCTCCTTTGATAAATGAATTACATAATTATATATACTTTGCTCAATTTTTTTTGACAATTTTTCATCGTTTACCTCTCGATTCAAATATTCAACCATTGTAACGCGTTTAACATCACTATTATTTGAATATTTACTCATCCTTTGATATCTATAGTATAATATTTGAATCAAATTTTAAATAATTTTTAAATAAAATGTTGTTTAATTATATAATATGGCACGTTCATTAAGAAAAAGGAATAAGTCGACACCAGGAAAAAAAAGGATTTCAAAACAAAGATTAAGTAGAAAGAAATATTCTTCTTTGAGAAAAAGTAGAAAAAGGAAAAAAAGTGTCAAAAAACAAAGAAGAAAATATAGAAAAAGAACCCCGAAAAAAACAAAGAAAATTTTAAGTGGTGGTGCGGCCGACGCCAAAGGGCAGCTGGCTGCGGATGCGGACGCTAATGCTAAAGAAATTACCCTTAGGGGAGTCAATGGAGTTATCAAAAAAGATATGGTAATCAAGAAAGAAGGGGGGGTGCGGGTGGGAGCAGCTTCTGTCTTAGACGTCACGGACAGCGCAGAAGCAGGAAGGAAGGAGGTCACGCTGAATCAGGTGCTGGGCGAGGATATGGAGGAGAACGCGGAGCTCACCTTCACCATGCCGGAGCAGGAAGATGCGCTGCTGGCGGCGGAGAGAGAGGCGGCCTACGCACAGCAGCTGGCGCTCGACGAAGAAGCAGCGCGCAAAGAGGAGGTGAAGAATCTCCGCGCGGAACTGGCGAGACGTTCTTCTGCCTCGGCGGCTACGGCGGATGAGAAGGCGAAGAAGGAGCAGGAAGCTCGGGAGTCGGAGGAGGCGGAAGACGAGCTTAAAGATATATGTGAAAGCTTCAATGAATTTATCGCGCTTAGATTATCTAGGATGGTAGTAGACGTCGGTTACTCTAAAAAGGAAACACCGTTGAGGGAAACTATTAATGATATGTATAATATATTGCTCAAAGGCCATGATGTTCAAAAATTTTTAGAAGAACTTGAGTATAATTATAAAGCTAGTGAATATGGTCATCACAAAGAAGGGGACAACAAATGGGTTGATTGGAAGGCATTTTATGAGGAGGAGGGCGTGGAGACCGACGTGCTGAAGAAGGGGGAGGGCTGGGATGATTTTAAAGAACTTAATAAAGAAATGTTCTCGAACAAAAATCCAAAACCACCTAAAAATTCAATTATTAAATACCTTATGCGAAAACTTATGAAAGGCACTACTACTTTAATAAGTGGAAAAAATGTTATATTAACATGTGCCGGGGCGGCGGCGCAGAAGGCGGTGGCGGCGGTGGACGAAGAATAGGACGGGTGGCAGCTGAAGGATAAGGCGGATGCAAAGAAGGCCCGAACGGCCGCCGAGCTGGAGGCTGCCAAGAAGCAGGTGGACGAGGAGCGGGCCCTGGCCAAGGCGGAACAGGAGGAAAGGGAGCGAGAAGCTGCCAAAAAGAGAGCTCAGCAGGAGGCAGAGAAAGCGAGGCGAGTGGCGGCGGAGGAGGTGGAGAGGGCTCGCGTTGCGGCGGCTCGGGCGGAGGCGGCTCGGGAAGAGCGAAAGCGGGCCGCTGCCAAGAAGCGGGCCGAGGAGAGGGCAGCGGAGGCACGTCAACGGCAGGCCGAGGCCGAGGCCTCGGCAGCCAGACTCAAGGCCGAAGCGGATGCCAAGGCCGAGGCGAAACAGGCCCAGGTCGAGAGAGAGCAGGCGGAGCAGGAGGAACGGGGGCGCGCAGAGGCAGCGGCCAAGAAGAAGCTGGAACAGGGCCAGAAGGCTGCCAGCGGCAAGGACTGGGCCGCGGCGATCGCGGCATTCGAGGCGGGTGTAGCGATCCCGGACAAGGGTGGCGGCGACCGGCCCGTGTGGCAGCAGCTGCGGAGCGAGCTGGGGAAGGCGCAGCAGGCCAAGGCAGCGGCGGATGCCAAGGCTGCGGAGAAGGCGGCGGCGGAGAAGCGGCGGCGCGATGCCGCGCGAGACGCCCAGCGGCACCTGGATCGGGGCCAGCAGTTCGCTGCTGACAAGGACTGGACCGCGGCGATCGAGGCGTTCGAGGCGGGTCAAGCCATCCCGGACGAGGGTGGCGGCGACCTGCCGGTGTGGCAGCAGCTGCGGAGTGGGCTGGAGGACGCACAGCGGGGCAAGGCCGCGGAGGTGCTCCGGGCCAAGGAGGCGCAGCGCAAGAAAGAGGAGGAGAAGCGGCGCAAGAAAGAGGAGGCTGCGGCTGATGCGATGTGGACTAATGAATTCTTCATATGGGAGGAGGACGCCGTCACCCTCGACCCCTATAATATATCGGTGAATCAAGAGTTGTATAGCAAATATCGCTTCCTAAGAATCAGGAGATGGGCAGAAAAAGTTAATGATATTATAAAAAAAATAAAAACTCTGTGGGGGGCGGTTGAAAGAGCTCTGGATTCGCAGCAGAAGGAGACAGATAAGAAGGAACAATCAAGAAATAATTTCCGTAATTGGTATGATGGACTTCTAGGTAAGATTGATATTTTGTTGAAGGAGCACCCGGTCGAGGAGGGCGGCGTTAGTTCTGAGCTGGTGGCGGAGTTGCACAGATCCTGGATAATATACGACAAGTTTATCGAACTTCTCGATGTAGCGTGGCCGCTGCGCAGCGCTCCGAGTGGGTACGTTAGGTGGCGGGACTGGGTGCTCGCTGACAAGGGTCAGCGCGGCCTGGACTTTGGCAAGTGGAGGAAAAAGGCCATCGATCGACTGGCCTCCCTCCGACCGGGGCTCGTGGAGCGGCGCACGGAAAAAATCTTAGATGTCCTGTACGACGGGTACGGGCTTCCGAGGAACGCGGGGGAGCAAGGGCCCTTAACCTTTTGGGGCGATTTTAGACTCACCGACACAGACCACAATGTCGGTGAGTCTATCGCCATGCCCACCATCCACGTCACCAAGCAGAGGGAAGACCGCAGGGAGGCGCACAATGAGATGATCGCCATCCGCAGCTGGCCCTTTCCATGCGAATCCAATCCCTGCAGGAACAGAGAGAGTAAGCTGCGGAGATCGCCTGCCGGCCGATACCGCTGGCGTCTAGAAATGGCTATGGTAATTTTGATGGATTGGTTAAGTATTCCGGGGGGGACGAAGCTTGAAGCCCTGAAGGTGGTAGGTGNTGANGCAGAACGCAAGCATGCCGGGCTACAGGATGAACAGAAGGGCGCCGCCAAGAAGGTATTCAANAAGGCATGGTATTATTATAAGTATTTCATTACAGAAGGCGAGGCAGCCGGAGCCGGAGCCGACGTGAAGAAACAGAATCAGGTCGTGGAAGAGGCGGAGGCGAGGCTCGAGAGCGCGACGGAGGAGGGGAGCGCGNCGGAGGAGGAGATCACGCGGCNGAAGGCTGTGCTGGCCGCGGAGAAGGAGAGGGTGCGGCTCCACAATATCATGGAAAATCTTATTGGAAATCTGAAGGAAAACAACGCGAGGCAGATAGAGAAGGATGTCTCAGATCTGTTGTATTTATACATGTTTGAGAAGTACGGCGGTATGGGCAAGGATGGGCGGCCGCTGTTCGAGGTTAAAAGCGGACATTACAATGAGGTACTGGGGAAAAAAAAGGAAGCGGGAGATGACAAAGTTTTTACCGCATATTGGCGGGCTCATGCCGGGCGAGGAGCTGAAACAGAAGGTCGGAGACCCCCCCGGGCCCTGGCGATCAAGGAGATGATATTCGCAACTCCAGTCTTTAATAAGTAATGACTCTTAATATTCATTTGTATCCTCTTCTAATTCTTCATCACTATATTCATAGGATTCATTTGAATCAATATCTTCATCATCATCTACGATAAAGTTTTCATCATCGGTATTTGGTTCATCCTCATCCTCAATATCATCATCCTCTGAGTTACAATCATCAAAACCTTCAAACATAATATCATATAGTTCTGCATAATCTGAAACATCAAAATCAATTATCGTTTTTTTTTTATCATAGCAAACAAGGAAAATATCTCCAAAAAGTAGTTTTTCAGAAGAATCTTCATCGCATAAGAACGATGAATTTCCATTAGGAATTAGATCGTGTTTATTCTCAAATCCAGCATCTCCATCATACCATCCATAACATATTATTTCTCTATTTTCATGATTCCATTTATATAGTTCTCGAAAGTTTGTTGAGCCTTTTGACGAAGCATTTCCTTCAAGTTGTTTTGTAAGGCCACGTTTTTTAAGTTGAAGATCTAAATCATTCATAGTACCATCAATATTAACCCTTACAATTTTCATCTCTATTATAGATGTATAAATATTTAAACCCTTAAATAAAACTAGAAAAATTTTATATTTCATAATATAAATGGAAAATAATTTTAAATTGAGGACTACATTTGAAAAACGGAAGGAAGAATCAACTGGTATCCTTAAGAAATATCCAGGGAGAATACCAGTGATTGTTCAAAAACATTATAAGAGTGATTTATTAGATGTAGATAAGTGTAAGTACTTAGTCCCTAAGGATTTAACAATGGGACAATTTTTATTTGTGATCCGCAAGAGGATTAATTTAGAATCATCCCAAGCATTATTTATTACAATAAATGGTGTATTATCAACTGCATCAAAAACGATAGGAGACATGTATACTGAACAAAGTGATGATGATGGATTCTTATATATAGTATATACAAATGAAAATACATTTGGTTAATCTACTTATAAATAAGATATGAATGATAGATAAATGTATTTATATCATTATTGTAAAAAGATAAATGATTATCTATTTGAGGAAAGAATACCATTTGATAAGAAAAACTTTTTAATCAAAAAATTCAGATTACAATATAATGGTATGTTTAAAGAATATTGGGATAAAAATGTAAGAATATTAACAGATGGTGAAGGTTTTAGATTCGATTATATAACAGATGATTCTGTTGTCTATAAAGGTAATTATTTAATAAATAAATTTGAGTCAAAAATATGTACAAAATATAGTTTTTATAATGTTGATTGTGAAATGGAATATAGATTATATACCGCTACTCAAGGGATGGTCCGATATATATTGAAAGAATATGATACATATTTAACATTTGAATATGAATGTCCAAATATAACTAATATTAAATTATTTTAATTTTTATATATTTAATATATATAATGAAAGTAAATTATGGTTTAATTATAGGGACAATATTAGTTATTTTTTTTATTAATAAAATCCTGAATGAAAAACCGCCGGTACAGGAGGTAGTTGTACCCATTCGAGTGAAGGATGAGGTCGAAGAAGGTGATATTCAAATACCAATCGAAGTAGATGTAAATGTTAAGGAAGATATTAATAATACAGAAGTAGAAATAAAAAAAAAAGAAGGAACAATAGGATCGATAGATTATCCTGAGACAACTACGATTACTAAAAAATTAAGTAAATTAAAGGAATTATTACCTCAACCAATTAAGGACCAGATTGATAATGAACCATTTATGATAGTACGCAATAAAATGAATCAAGTAATGAAACCACTTTTAGTGAAAGAAGATTCATTATCACCAAATCCAATAGGTACAACTGAATATCGTTTTGTGGATGAGAATCCTAAGACAGCATGGAGTGATATTAATGTTTCTCAACATCCTGAACATTATAAGTCAAACTTTACAGATGAATTAACAAATAGTGGTGGATTTTTTGATAATGATCAATTTTATCATGATAGGACATCACCTCAATCCAAGACAAATTTACCGGATCGTTGTTTTATGAATAAGAATGATGAAGTGATTTGTTCATTTAACAATCGCCTTCAAAACATTCCACCTAAATTAATTCAAGATAAATATAATAATCAGGTACTAAATAGTATTGGACAAGGTGGTGGTGACATTTTTAAAGGTGTTAATGAGTCAAACATTAATAATGTAAATGGTGAACAATACCAAATATGGAGTTATGATAATGAAAAAACAATAAATGGTGGAAAATACTATGGAAATGTTCAAGCATCGAGTTCAATGAATGAAGATTATCTAAAACTTAAGGATATTAGTGAAAGACCAAATTATTCAATCTAAATAGATACATTTTGTATTAATTGGTAATTGGTATAATTCACACCATCTTTTTGCGATTGAGATTTGTTCTTTTGATGGAGTATAATCACTACTTTTATAGGAAATAACTTCATTGATCATTTTAATCTGTGTATCAACAAATGAATCATTCATTTTATTGATATCTTGAATGAAGCTCTTAGGAACATTGATATGTAGTTCATCGCAAGTATTGAAGTATTCTATTAAAGTTCCCTTTATATTTTTAGACAATCCTAGGAAATTCGAACAAACAATATATTTTTCAGAATTTGATAAACGACTTGTGGATGGTTTATATATTTCTATATATGAATAGTGACAATATAGTAAATAGATTAATTGGATGGTCTTGTAATGGAATAAATCAAATACTTTTAGTACAAAGTTACCTCCTATACTTTGAATATTTAATGCTGTGAATATTTCACAATAGAGCAATTGATACGAAGATTGTTCTTGTGAATTATAGTCATCTGAATAATCAAAACCTCCATCAGCCGTTACTAAATGACATAAATTTTTATTAATTGTACTGATAAAATCTTCAATGTTCTTGTATTTATATAGATCACCTGTTTTATCTTTTCCAAATAATATGATATTTTTTTTATTATTTAATATTGATTGATTCCAGTATGGTATCCTTCGATCTTCTGAAATTAATGTAATCCCATAAATATTATTGATTAAGATATCATTTGTTTTTGAATAATCGTTTAGACAATGTATAAATCCACCGGGTCCTTCGGCAAGACAAGCACAATAAATATTATTTTTGAGTAATTGAAAATCTCGGATGATTTCATGTAATTTAAAATATGAACGACTAACAGGAATAATATTACAGATATTATGGTTTCTTTTAGATGATGTATAGATATATTCATAACTATTATTTTTCTTTTTTGAAATATCCCATTGATTCGGATCAATTTTATCAATTTTACATTTATTTTCTAATAGTTCATCCTTTCTTTTATAAGTAACCTCATTAAGTGATTTTTTAGAAAATTGTAGCTCTTTTTTATGGATACCTAAACGATATAATTTCATAATTAATACTATTTACTTTCATTTTAAATAGTTATTAATCAATTCTTTGAAAGATAAAATATTTATTGAATCCACTCAGTAGCCTTAGTTCTTTGGATTTTTCTAGATGGATTGATCGTGCCTCGGGATAGTATTTTCCAAAATCATTATCAGACTGATCAATTTCTGGAATTTTATCAATGACATTTTCGAATGATCCTAGACCATCGNGACCAAAATAATCATATCTAAAAATATTTGAGAACTTCTTAGGTATATTTGTTGGATTCATAAGAATAAATCCATTTGATTCCATTTCATCCTTTAAATGATCAAAGTTAACTAAATATTCATCTAATTCTTGTCCAATTGATTCCATATAAACGCTTATTACATTTCCTAACATATTAGATGTATCTTCTTTATTATAGTCGAATGATTCAATATCATATTTCTTTTTAACACTATAGATAAGTTTACCTGTATCTTCTTTGTATTCTAATTGATTATTATTTACTTTAAAGTGATTAAAGATCTTTAATCCATCGTAACACGTTCCTATAAAATAACCATTTTTTTTAACATTTTCTTTTAAATTTAGGATAAATCCGTTAAATGTTGATTGATTCTCAAAATAATAGTGCATTGAAAATTGAGAACTTACAACTTCGAATCCATCTTTAGCTAATCCTCGATAACGATAATTAATGTCTGTATATTGAGGTGGAATTGGTTTTTTATGATCATATAATATAGTTATCATTGTTTCACAATGTTTCCTATCTTCTTCATGATTATCAATGATTGTTGAACATTCTCCTGATTTTATATTTTTACTTGTATCGGCCCTTAAGAAAACTCCTTTTATATTATTTTTTGTATTATAGTATCGTTTACATGCTTCATGTATATTTGACGATATATCTAATCCGAGTATAAATGAATAATTTTTAAATTTTTTTACATCACCTCCCCTTCCAATTGATAAATCAAGGACTCGAATTGGTCCTTTAAAAGAAGATGTAATTCCTCCAATTAATTTTGATTTAATATAATTATGGAGTTGCCTTAGTTGATTCGATTCTAATAACTGATCTTCACTATCTTTGATATAGTACTTACCTTCTTCTTCTGACTGATTTGTAATTGTATTAAACTTTTCTAGACCTTGTATCATTTGTGATGTGATAGGTGTTTGAATCGTTCCCCATACATTATTTGCTACATTAAAATATTGTGGTTTTAGTTTATCATAACGAACACGTAATGGTTCCCAAAACATTGAATCTTTTGCTTCCTTATTAAATCTTAGTTCAATGATATCATTATTTTTTATTTCATCTCCATTTTTACATATCATTTTTCCATCTTTTAGTAGAATATTTGTGAAATTGTATTTTTCATCTTGATCACTATGAAAATTAAATTGTTTTATTTCATCTTTAGAATCTTTTTTTCTTGTTCCTTCGAGGATTTTCATACAGAAGTTTATTGAATCATCATCATTCTCATTGTAACCAACATATAATTCTAATTGTTTATATTCACTAATTTCTTCGATACCTTCATTATTCTTATGTACAATTGGAAATACTTCATCAACAACTTTTGATTTTATCATTGTTTTCTTAATCTTACCGAGAAAATCAATTGTATTTAAATGTTCGGGTTTCCATTTAAAATTCTCAGGCCATGTACCACCAATATACTTTGATTGAACACCTTCATTATGACCTTTTACAGATAAACGAACAGGTAAATAGATTAATCCATCAATCTCATATGGATAATAATCTTCAGTCTCTCTCTTCAGAATCTTTCTTGATGCTTTAAAAATTTCTAATTTATTTTTTTTTGTTCTTGCTTTCTCATCTGATAGATATCCAAATTCATAGGTTTTTACATTCAATTCTATCGAATTTTCATCATATTCATATTCATCCTTCGCTTGAAAGAAATCATCGAGGACCGATTTTCGTGATATATCNAATGGATCACGTGATATAAATGGATATGTATGTATTGGTTGGGGTGTTGTTTTCCCTGCCCAATATATATCAAAGACCATATATAATCTAATATTTTCTCCATTTTTTGTCTTTGTAATATATTCTCCATCAAATAACCAATCATCTGTGATATTTTTAAATGTAATTCCCATATCAATCACACTTGATTTAGAGTTAATTAAATATCCACGGCCTTCATTTATTAATAATTCATATCTTTCTCCATCCGCTTTTTCTGTTACGGCATAATCAACCAAAATCGATTTTGGATTATTTGTTTGAATATCATCAAAATTTAATGTTACCGGTTGAGGACCAATAAAATTAAAATATCTTGATTTCTGTTCAGTTAAATTCATATATGATTTTAATACTTTTTCCCTTAATTGATACGATAATAATGTATCTGTCTCATAAATTATCTTAGATAAATAGATAACATGTGTCTCAAGTAAGGAAATTAATTGATTAATTATATTTTCTTTTTCTTCTTTAGCATCAGGAAACATTTGATTTAATTCGGGTATATTATCATCATCCGACCTCTGAATGATTCTTTCCTCTTCAATCGTAAAATATCCACTATATAAATACTGAATAGGAACAATCAATTCTGTATATTTCCCCATCTTATGTATAAGTTCTATCTTGACAGATGATTCTATATAATCTCCATTACTAATTTTTTCATAGACTTCTCGAATAAATGTTATTTTTTTTCCTTTCTTATAATATTCTTTTAATGAATCTCGTAATTCTAAATCAATATTATAATCTGTAAAATATTCATCTCGAATATGAGTATATTTACCAATCAAATTACGATATTCCTCTTGAGAATATTTAATCGATGAAATTGTATATGGTAAGTAATCCCCTTTAGGGGCAAATCTTGGTGATCCAAACTCATTAACATTTCCTTCATCTGTAATTATCTCTTCTTCTTCAGTATGTTCTATAGATATACCCAAGTTGAGTGGATCATAAATGTTCCCATTTGGATTATTATCAGGTTCTCTAATAATATATTCATTTTTTAATTTCTTTGCAAGTAAATCAATTTTCTTGATTCCATGTTCTTTTTCATGTCCTAAATACTCAATTTCTAATTCATATTCCTCGCGGTTATTTAATATATCTGCCTCGCGAAAAGTCTTTTCAAACTGATGTTTGCCTCGCGAAAATTTGGTGGATTTAACCATTGTTAGATCAATACGATATAATTTATCTTCTGTTAGAAAACTATATCTCTTCTTATATCGGAAATGTTTTTTCTTATCTTGATAGTCCTTTAAAAAGGATATTACATAATTACTATTCTTTAATAATGGTTCTTCCTTTTTGATATTTAATCTTATATTATAATCATTATCTTTTAGAGGGAAAAACTTCTTACCGGGTTGTTTTGGATCCTTAAAATATTTTTTTATTATATATTCAATATTTTCATCATCGATCGATTCTAATGAATCCTTCCGGCAATATTTTTTAATCGATTCAAGTCCATTAATCGTACACCTTACATTTGATGGATTCCCTTTAAACTCATATCGGATATCTAAGCTACTCGATTCTGAAAGGAGATGGTAATTTGTTTTACATTTTTCCAGTAATGATAAAAATACTTTCTTTGTAATCGGATTATTTGAAATATTTGAACCAAATATCAATTCTAATTCAGTATCTTCTTGTAATACCGCAAAATCAAAATAAGAATTTAATTCTTTTGATCCATTTAATAATTTCATAAATATATTAAGTGAGTATTTTTTTTTTTAAATATCTTGTTTATAATATTTCAAATTTATTTCATCATATAACTCTTTTTTTGTTTTCTTCTTATTCATCTTTTTTAACTCAATCATATTCATCGTAGCAATCGATTCCAGATCTACTAATTTATATTTTGAAAACACTGATAAATATGGTTTATCAATTAACCAATCAATATCAATTGTAATTACATGTTTCAATTCATTTATATCTGAATACTTAATATCCTCAGGGATCTCATCTTTCATTTCACTCCAAGTATCATTCTTATAACTACATACCAATTTTGGATAATCTTTCAATGTTGTTTGATAAAATTTATTTGTATCGTGATTATAAATAATACAATGAATCTTATAATAGATATTCAAATATAAGATTGTTGATAAATAATTCTTATGTTGGAATCCATTATGAACCAATTGTACCGAAAATTTCTTATTGTACTTTTCATTCTTCTTAAACGTTGAAGCTATCTCTAGTTTTTTATTCACTATAAATTGATCTCTATGTCCCTTATCAATCGATGAATATTCAATCTCATTTGAACCAATAATTACTTCAGTTATATCTTTGAATCCTTTTTCTTTCAACTTTGTATTATTACATTCAACAAATGTTGATTCTTTAATCTTCTTTGTAAAACTATTTGTACTTTTTTCAAAATCTTCAATAAAATCCATATTATAATTGTTAATTTATCATGTCTGTTTAAATAGAAATCAAATTTATAAATATAGTTTTGAATATTGTATTATCTCTTGATCTTTTTTACTGAAGCTTGATAAAAAAATATCATTATGATTAATTAAATCATCTTTTTTTTCTTCTTTCTGAAGGACTATTTCATTCATCTCATATTCACATTCATCCTTAGGGTCCAAATCTCCTCCTTCATAAATATTTAACATTATCTCATTTACAATCAAATAAATATGATCAATCTTATTATCTTCAATTGTATTTAAGTTTAAAAAGATACCATTTTTATTTTCTGTATATTTGGTATTCGTATCCTTTAAAAAATCAATGATCTTATTATGACTATCTATCTGTGTAATATTCTTATAAATAAAATGTCGTTTATTAATCTCCATATATATATATTATATCATTATAGAAATATTATATCATACGATTTTAAACCTATTAAATTGGTTTAGCAATTACCTGAATTTTATCAGAACCATATCTTATCCGACACCCTACCACGATAACTTCAATTTTCTGACCATTTGTTAAATCATCAATATTCCTTGAAGATTCATTAAAATATTCACGAGGTATCATAATAATAATTGGACTATCTTCATGGGTTTCTATTTCCTTTTTATTTAATTTTATATATGATAGAACTCCCATTTTATTAATATTATTTATAATTACTTCAATTCTATCTCCGTCTGAAGGGGAGATTACATTCGCTTGATAAGTTACTAAATATTTAATCTGACTCTTATTATTTGTTGTTACAACCTTACCAATACTACGTTTTAGAATTTGAATCGAATCTTTTACAATATAACCATCTTCATAACATTTCCCTTCATTTTTATCTTTTAACTTATGTTTAATAGTATTATCAATATCATTATTAATATCCTTTGAATCTAATATTAATTTTGAAGTAATCATCTGTGAATTAATAAAAGACATTATTATTACTATATATATATACTATATATGTTTAAATAATTCAAATTTAGGTTAAATATTTAAATAAAATTAGATCATAGGGGATGAATGAATATCGATCTTTTTTTTTCTTATTTCTTAAGATCATTTCAATAAATAGTGCTAAAAATTCTTTTGATTCTAATAATTTACTATATTTTTTATCTTCGGATGTTAAATTTGAGATGATCTGATTGTATTTTTTATATTCATCTTTAAATTCATCGGATATAATTTTCTTAATGCTATTTCTTTGGGCAATATTTTCTACGATTTTCCCAGGTAAATTATTCATTCCAAATTTCTTATTTACAATCTTAATCACGTGTTTTTGATTCTCTAGTTTGAAAGAAAATCCCCAAACCTTTGTAACATTAAAAATAGAGATTTCCTTCTTTCTTATATTTCTTAAAATATTATTCTTAATTAATAATCCATCATCTAAATCATTGATCTCATTCCATTGTTCATTAAAGATATAATAATTAAAATTATCTTCGATATTATCGAGTTCTTTTTTATTTTTTCTTTTCCTTTCATAGAAGGTATCTGTATTACAGATAAAAAATCCAACGACATCATATTTATCTGATTCAATGATATGATAATCTTCATTTTCTTTTTTGATTAGATTGTTAGAGAATAATCTAAAGATTGTTTGATTTAGTTTATCTTTTATTTCCCCTGTCTTAATATATTCTTTTACTATTTCTTTTAAAAGTATAATTTTCTCTTGATATTTTAATTGATCGATGTAATAATCTAAATAAATATCCTTATTTAAGGAAGATATAAATGGATGGAAATCATACTTATTTTTTCCTAATTCTAACTTTGATTTATTTTTCTTGTTAATTTTATTATAGATATCATTAAAACTAGTTTGAATTGTTCTTTGTTTTTCTTGTTCTTTTTCTGTTTCTTTTTTCTTCTTTTTTTCTTTATTAATTACACCTTTTAAAGGAATATGTGTTGTAAGATTATCTTTTACTTTATTATTACGATAATATAATGGAACATTTCGATCATTATTATTATGGGGTTGAAATAGGTAATAATTATTTTTATTAATAATGTATCCACTTATTTTAAATTTATTCCAAATTGTGATCTTATTATCAATAAGATTAAATAAAGCATAATAGATAATTATTTTATTTGTATCTATTAATTTAGTAATAATTTCTTCAAATTCATTTAAATTGTAATAATTATTAATCTCATATAATTCTCGAATGATCTTTTGAATTGATAGTAATAGGTCTTTTGAATTATTGAATGTAAATGTATCATAATTAATATCTTTTGTTTGAATTGAATTAATTCCACAAGAATAATCACATGTCTTCGAAAATGAGCAGATCTTTGTATATTTTTTGTCATGAACCTCAAATGATTTCAATAATCGACGTCGGCTTGTTCTTAATTTTACGGGTAAAATATCTTGAGGTTTTATCATGTTTATGTGTTTATTTAGATAACAATCAATTGAATTTTCTTTTAATATCATTTCAACACCTCCGATTAAATTTGCTTTCTCTTCAGCCATACGATAAAGATATGTATCGATTGATTCTTTATTTCTTCTTTCACATGCAGCATGTAAAAAAATTGTTACATTTCTTTCCTCATTCGGTAAGTTAATATGTGAACAAAATCGTATTCCTCGTCCGATTATCTGTTCAATGCGATATAAATGATACCATGGATCTAAAATATGTATCTCTCGTATATTTTTTAAATCAAGTCCTTCACTTGCTACAACTGAACCAATCACTATTTTGATATTTTCACCATTCTTATTATTATCTGATACGAGGGCTTTAATATCATTCTCGTTATCGGGTGATATATCTGTATCACCTGAGAGAATGATATATTTTGCCCTCTTGAATTCACGTTTTTTCTTTGATATTGGATTCCATAAATAATCAATTGGTTCATCTTTTGTATTCTTACTTCCTTTCTTCCATTCAGGATATTTTAAATGATTCCCCGAATATTTTTCAAATCCCATATGTTCCAATGCCAATCCTAATGGGATTACACCTGAAGTAATGAACTCTGAATAAATAAATATAATTCCTTTCGCTTTCCTCGTCTTTAGTCCAGATAATATTGTATGGATCTTTGATGAAACCATATGAATCATTTCCAAACTAAAAAAAGGAGGAACATCCTTCCGATATTCATAGATCCTACGATTATTCTTTATCTTTGATTTTATTAAATTATTAAATCCTTCAATTCCATACATCTTTGAAAAATTAATATCATCTTCTTCATCATATTCATCATTAAGTATTTCAATCGATGGATAGACTATATTTGATATTTGCTTTCCAGGACCAGTCGATTCAATTTGTAATTTCTGTCCAATTGATAAAGATTTTATATACTCTTTATATATCAATAACTGATAATCACGTATCTGATTATAATACATCTTTAAAAACTTAAATTGATACGTTTCATTAAAATTATATTTTTTATTCCATATATCATAAATAGGATACTTATCAGAAATACATAATTTATCATTATAATCATCGGGATAAATACGTATTGGAAATGTAATTGGATTCTCTCCTCGTAAATATGAAATATAACCTTTACTTTTTTGTTTAATTATCCCACGAGCATAATCAGTTAAATTACCATCGGATTGAAAAATCTGTTTTGGTTTTATACTTATTGGAACTCTCTTGTCATTCTTCAATAACATGTTTAATAACCATATAATCTCTGATGGTTTATTAAACATTGGTGTTGCTGACATAAGTATTAATCTCATATTATCACTATACTTTACAACTTTGTCTAGATATTTGATTGTATCTTTTGATGGACCATCTTTGTTTTTTTGATTGACCTTAAGATTATCATCTCTTAAATTGTGTGCTTCATCAATTATTAATAATCGGTTTGAAAAATAACTTTTAATTACACTCTTTTCAACCTCTTTGATTGGAATATCCTTACGATTTCCCATTTTGTTCTTTACTAAATTCTTTATCTTATTCGCAAATTGCTGATATCCATAAAATTCATAATATTGTTTAATTGTTCGTTTCACCTTTCGTTCTAATCCCTTCCCAACAACACCATCCAAGTCTCCAATAATATGTTTAAAAGTATCACCAGTACATTGATCTTCTCCTTTACTTGGATCATATATTGTCTTTCTCCAATTTGGTTGGATATTCTTTGATACTAAACATACTATCTTTTTATCATCTTTCTTATATATATCACGAAATGAATTACTTATTGTTACAGCAGAACATGTCTTACCAACTCCTACACCATGGAATATTAATAATCCATTATAAGGTGTCATTCGATTCATAAATGCTTTCAGGAATTGTTGATGATTCCCCAACTCAAAATCTTTTGAATAACATTTCTGGTCAAGGTCAATACGATTTAATAAAGACTTACAATGAAAAAATTCAGCCTTTCTCGATAACTCATACACAAAATCCGGATGGTGGATGTCAGGATAAGATAAATAATCTTTATTATTATTTTTGATCCTCTCTAACTCATCTTCATTAAATTCCTTCCGATCAATTATCTCACGTATCATCTTCATCATCCGTCGTGTTTCATCATTACCTTTTTTTTGAATGATCTTTCGTTTATTATTATAATAGATATTGTATAGTTCTTCAAAGTTTCTTTGTATAAGATATTTATATTTCTTATCTTTTTCCATTATATACTTATTAAATATTATTTATTCTTTTATTTATTTACCATGACTATTTACTCATTTTTTTTTAAATATAACCAACTTATGATGGATCCGTAAAAATGAAAAAAGATCCTCAATCACTTTCCTCTTCTTTGTATCATATTCACGTATCTTATCATAACATTCTTCTTCAGTTAACCATTGAATATTTTTTACTTCAGTATATTGATCTTTATTCTTAGAATCGATTCGTAGTTTACAATAATCTTTTATCTCACCAATATAATATACATGTTTGTATCTTACACCATTTATACCTGTATACTCTTCAATTAAAGGAATAATATTATTATATAAATTATATTGATGACTACAAATATTCGTCTCTTCACTAAATTCTCTGATAGCGCATTCGCGATTATTTTCTAAATTCTTACGTCGACCTTTTGGGATCTCCCACTCATTCTCATGATAATCGGTCTCTATCCTATGAATTAAATCCTCTAATTTAATATTTTCTTGATTTATAAGTATTCCTTCTTTTAATTTATTAAATGTCTCTTTACTCTTCGAATACTCTCTTTTAACTCTCTGATTAATTGTCTCAGTATGGATCCATAAATCCTTCCATAAAGTATCAAAATCCTCCTTAACTAACTTCTTTTTTTCATTATTTGATAGTCTTGAAAACAACAATTCCAAATACTCCAAATTATGTATTGATTTATACTTTCCTCGTAAAAATTCAATATAAGATAATGAATCCTTCCTCTCAACCATCACAATTCGTATCTTTCCTTCGTCATCTTTATGATATAAAAGGATCCCATAACTTAATATTGGATGACGACATGACTTATAAACATGTCCATAATTCCCACAATTATTACAATATTTTTCCATAGGTATATTACTTTTTTTTCTCTTAAATATTATATAAATCTTATTATAATATGGAACCTAAAATTTGGGGGCCTCCGGCTTGGATTTTTTTACATTCTGTTACCTTAAACTATCCAAATAATCCAACTCCTCAAGATAAAGAAGATTATCGTATCTTCTTTGATTCATTACAACACATCCTCCCTTGCCCAACATGTAAAGAACATTATGCTAAAAATATTCGTAGTAATCCCATCAATCTTAAAGATAGAACATCTTTAATAAATTGGTTAATCGATATTCATAATAAGTAAATATCTATAATTCAAAACCTAAACTATCTTATCAAGAAGTCTATGATATCTATGATAAATTATATAATCAAAATAATGTCCTAAACTTAAATGATAATAAAATAAAAATATGTATAGTTGTCCTTATTCTTACAATCATCGGTATCTTCCTCTATCTCAGAAAATAAACCCTACAATTAATTCACATCCTCTCCTTCTTTCTAAATGAAATCTCCAAAAATCCATATTCTCCATATCCTTCATAGGTATCAATATTAAAATGAATACCTCCATCAATCAATAAATGTGTATAAGGTTCTATCTGACTCTTATACTTCTCCTTCCCACGACCTTCAGTATTCTCATATACTAATATATCTCCTCCGATAATATATTCACCCTTACGAAACCATATTACGATTGTATATACATCACACTTTAATACCTTATTCATTTCATAATTAGATATTTTTGATATAACCTTTTCACCAAATAATTCAGTATAATGTATCCTACCGATCCAACCATCTTTTTTACATACGATATTATTCTCTAACAATACATTATAACAATATGTAACTAACTCGTTGATTGAATTAGAATCATTATTATCATTTATATTGAATGTATTTGATGATTCCTTAAAAATTGATACCTCTTTAAAGAAGGATTCTTCGAATTGGGAAATGTCTTTTTTTAATTGTATCATTTATCGTTTAATATAAATTTTTTTTCTTTATTTTAAATAAATGGGAAGACCAAGGAAAATAATTGTTCAAAAATATCTCACAGATGAAGAAACTTCAAATTTAGAAGGTAAATGGATCGATGAATCCTATATGAAACATCCTCTAATTGATTTTAATGTAGATGTTTACTATATAGATGATGATGGTTCTGAAAAACTTTTATTAAAATATCGGAAAAATTCAATCAAAAATTCATTAATCAGGACAGGTTGGAAATCATACAAAGATCTCGCAAAACCAAGTCGTGGTAGAGGGGCATCGGCAGGTCCAATTGATACTAATGGTACATATTGGAAAAAAAGGACAATTGTTAATACAAATAAATGGTCTACAGGATATCTTACACCTGAAGGAAATATCATGAAAGATAATCTTGAGAAATTGTCACTTGAAGAACTACAACTCAAAGTAATTGATCTAAATCTAAAATATTCAGACAATACTTTCAATCAAAAAAATGATCTTATCTTTCTAATCATCAAAAATCAAGGAGGTTTCTCAAGAATGAAAGTCAATAATCAAGTTGCATCTAATCCAATTGGATTCTATGAAGAATCAAGTAACTTTTGTAAATTACCCTGTCGATTAACTCACTTCACAAGGACAAATTATGATAAATATAAAGAAGGATTACCCTTCATCCAAAGAATTGATCAAATGTTCCAAAAACTAATTCCAGATGGTTACCAAAAACAACTCGATCAAGCAAACAAAAAACCTCATCTCAAAATACCAGAAACAGCCTTTTCAACAATCACTATTAATCGTAATTTTAGAACAGCTCTACATCGAGATGCGGGTGATTATAAAGATGGATTTGGTAACCTCACTGTTATTGAAAGAGGTAAATATCATGGAGGATATACCATATTCCCTCAATTTGGTGTCGCAGTTGACGTTCGAAATGGTGACTTCTTAGCTATGGATGTTCACCAATGGCATTCAAATACTCCGATCCATGAAACAAATGAAGATAGAAAATATAATGAAAAACTAGATCCTGCTTTCAAAGATAATCCAGAAGTTGGCACTGTAGGCATCTATAATAAATATACCAGATTAACATTCGTATGCTATCTAAGAGAAAAAATAGCAAAATGTCCAGATGAAATACCAGCCGAATTCCTCAATAAATCAACGTCCAAAAAAATTATTATTTAAAAAATAAAGTATCCTTTCTTATAAATGTCAGATGATCCAAATGTATCATTAATCACTATTCTACATGATTCAACCGATTTTTTCCCTCTCCTACAACACCACTGGGATACACTAGACTATCCAAAACATAAACTTGAATGGATCATCGTTGATGACTCAAAAAATAATTATACGGAAAAAATACCAGTTCATGAAAATATCCTTTATATCCATCTATCATCAGATGAATACCTAGATAAAATTACTTTTCCTAAAGATGATGATAAATCTATATGGAATTATTTCCATAAAATGAAAATACTACCAAATGGATTCAAAAGAGACTATGCTGTTGGATTATCAAGTCATGATTATATATTTCATCTTGATATCGATACTCTCTATCAACCGAAATGTATTCAAAGAAAATTAAGGTTTTTAAAAGAAAATCGTCTAGAATGTATTTATTGTAAGAAAATGTTATGTTATGATATCTATGGAAAAGAACTCTATAAAACAGAAAATAATATCGCAGGATATGAATCGACCCTCTTCCATACTAAACAATTCTGGGAAAAAAGTGGATTCAAATGGGAAGATATAAAATCAGAAGCAGTTTCATTCTATTATAATAAAGGTATTGATCGTGTTATGGAAAATTATTATGATACAATCAAATTATTAAGTATTCGTAATATGAATGAATATCAACCTGTTAAAATTACACTTGAAAATATGAAAATCAATATACCCGATATTCTAAATTCAATTACAATTAATGATCATCCACTAAAATATCAAATTAATGATCTATTCTTTAATCAAAAAATTCAAGTATTAAGTATTCATTCTGAAATAGTCCCCCATCTAAAAAATAATCTTTGGGAAATAACAACAATCAAATATGATAAAAAAAAAGAAAAAGAATTATCCAAATTAATTCAAGAAAAAGAACAAAACTATGACCTCTGTTTTATCAATACTAAATTTCCAATCTGGACAATTTTCTCAAAAAAACAATTTAATTGTATCGTTTTTGAATCTGATAAAAATATTGAACAAATGGATTCAATATTAAAAAAAAATAACTATCTGAAAATAGAAAATTTATACATCCATAAGAATTATTTAATTTAATTATATTTTTTTTCTAAACATAAAGTATAAAATGTCAAGAGTTGTTGAAAGTGTTTCGGATCTATTTAACGAAAAAATTGTTCAAGTTTCCCTCGTTGGAGGTGTCTTATTCTATCTTTTAGCAAATGATCAAGTATTTAACTATGTCGCTGATCTAATGAAAAAAGTAGGTAAAGCAATTGGTGTCTCATTCAACCTCGAAGGGAACAATCTCGTTATGTTCCACTCATTAGTATTCTCCGTATTACTCGGTTTATCAATTCAATACATCTTTGAACCTCTATTCTACTCTAAGAATGGTCTATTCAGAGGTTAATCTCTCTTTTTCTAATACAATTATATATATATAACAAAGTATTTAAACAAAAAATAATCTATTCATTTAATAAATGAATTCATTAAATAAAAAAGCTCAAAAGAATCTTGATATCCTCTTTAACCTAGATAAAGATGATAACCTTATTGCGAACAATGGATCAATCAATCTTCAAGATGATTATGTACAAATAGAAAATACCACCGAAATTGAATATGCAATCTATTTTACATTCAATCAACTTCTCTTCTTAACTGATTATCAAAATATTTATCAATATGATATTCTATCCAAAATTGATCAAGCAATCGATTCCATGTATGATAATAATCAATGTAACAAACTCCTCGGAACAGATAACTTTAAACCAATCATTGAAGATATCGATCGTAAATTAGATAGTATTAAAGAATATCTATACTATGGAAGTCCATTCTTCACATGCTTCAAGAATATCTACCTCTTTAATCGTTATATCAAAAATATATACAATGAAAATAACACCTTTATAGACAAATTAATAAAATCATCTCATTCTAATGATGATTATTGTAACTATAATGATCAAACCAATAATGATCAAACCAATAATGATCAAACCAATAATGATGATACTAATGATGATGATAGTAATGATGATGATAGTAATGATGATGATAGTAATGATGATAAAGAAAAAAATGAATAATTTCCATTTAAAAGTATATCTAGATAGTAAATTAAATGTTGTTAAATATAATTTTGAATCGGACGCAAGATAATATTATTGGTATCAATAATGAATTATTATTTCATATTAAAGAAGACCTCGAATGGTTTAAGAAGATTACAACTGGTCATATCGTTGTAATGGGATATAATACATGGAAAAGCTTACCTATAAAACCATTAAAAGATCGTTATAATATCGTAATTACAAATGAACATTATGATGAATTTTTAGAATACGAAGGCGAAGAATGTCCAGATCAAGTCTTTCGTTCTTATCAAGAAATGATTGATTATTTCTTTACATCAAGGTCTCAGGGGAAGGTAGCTGGAGATGGCTTCAGGGAAGAAGTCACTATGTTTGGTAGTCATAGTTATTTAGTGGAAGATCCTAATATTTTTATTATTGGAGGTTCAAGATTATATGAAGAAGCCTATCAAGAAGGTATAGTTGATACAATTTATGAAACAAAATGTATAATAAATATAGAGAATTGTGATGATTGCTTTTCTATATGCGAAAATGATAAAGTTACAAAATGTAATCTCTTAATTGATAAGAATAATTATGAAATTACATATTATAAAAAATCTAAAAGTAATGTAGATGTTTATCATAAAGTTGAAGGGGAAAATAAAAAAAGAAAAAAGAAAGAACTAAATTATATATTTTTTATTCATCAAAAAAAAAAATCTATCAATCAATGCGAACTCCAGTACTTACGTCTATTGAATAAAGTATATTCTCAAGGTACAGAAAGAAATACACGAAATTCAATCGTCAAATCCTCCTTTGGAGAAAAGATGACATTTAATTTAATCAAAGGTTTTCCATTGCTCACAAGTAAAAAAATGGGATGGAAAACCATCCTACGGGAATTACTATGGTTTATCAATGGCTCGACAAATAATAAAGAACTCCAAGAAAAAAATGTTCACATTTGGGATGAAAATTCATCCAAAGAATATATGGAAAGTCGCGGCCTTACATACGAAGAAGGTGAATTAGGTCCGATCTATGGATGGCAATGGAGAAATTTTGGAGGGGAATATGGTGTTAAAGAAGGGAAAAAAGGTGTTGATCAGATAAAATATATGATTAATCTAATTAAAACAGATCCTATGAGTCGAAGGATTATACTATCTTCATGGAATCCTCCAGATTTAAATAAAATGGCACTACCACCTTGTCATATTCTTTTTCAAATCTATGTTGATGGAGAATTTATCGATGGACAACTATATCAAAGATCTGGAGATATGTTTTTAGGTGTTCCTTTTAATATCGCTTCTTACTCATTCTTATTACATATTATAGGTAAAGTAACAAATAAAAAACCAAGATTTTTACATCATATCTTAGGTGATTGTCATATTTACTCGAATCACTATAAACAAGTCGAAGAACAATTAATGAATAAGACATTTAATTTTCCGAATATCGAAATTAATGATGAACTAACAAGTATTGATACTATTAAAGAATCAGATATTAATATAATTAATTATCAATCAAATAATAGTATTAAGGCGGTAATGATTGCTTAAAAAAATATATTGGATAATATAAATGAGTCAATGTAATTGTGGATCTCAACCATTAGAATTACCATCTACAAATGATAACATTGCGCCTTATAAAGAAAAAGATAATATTCAATCAAAATATCTAGACTTTCTACAAGAAAGTAAAGGGAATATTCCGAATAATAATGTTATCAGTTATCTAATTTTAGCATTTATTATTTTTGCCGTCTTTTGGTTATTAAGTATGAGTAAATATTCACTTAAACTATAGGTACATTTTTAAAAATACTTCTTGCTAATCGATCCGCAATACGATTTCCATGGGAATGTTCATCTGTGTTTTTACTATGACCTTTTACATAAAATATATTTATATCCTTGATTGTCTTATAGATACTATGTGTTTTTTTAATTAGATCAATATTTTTTTTATCTTTCAAAGTATTGGTTTTTATCCAAGTTTCATACCATTCAAGTAATATTGAACGACAATAACTTGAATCTGTATATAATTGAATCGGAATATTTATATTATTCTTTTTTACCAGTAATAATGATTCATATATCGCCATTAATTCTGCCACATTATTTGATGGATTTGATATATGTAATTCTTTACTTACATCTCCCAGTTTAATAGGATTTTTCTCAGAAAAATGAATACCAATCGATGCTCTTGCTTTATTAGTCCCATTGTTTGGACATGATCCATCTGTATAAATTATAAATTTATCTTTATTGATCATTGGATGATAATTATTAATTAATGCTTGACATCCATGGAATAGATCATTATGATTATCTTTAAACCACTTTTGATTACATAACCATTGAATATATTGTTTATCTTTTTTAAAGACAATACTAATTGGAACATTCTTATGTTTACCAAAGGTAAATATCTGAGTCATAATATTTAATTATTATCAATTATTTTAAATATCAAATTTATTTCTTATTCTCAGCATCTTCAATACCACTCAAAAATGATTCAGTTTCCTCTTCCTTTACCTCTTCTTCTTCTACCTCTTCCTTTACCTCTTCTTC
>PAZD01000026.1 GCA_002715405.1 Acidimicrobiaceae bacterium | reverse complement strand
CCACAACCAATTGTTCCTAAGCCACTTACATTCCCACTTGTGTCAAATGTATAATTTCCATCAGTGAATGTTCCATCAATTGTTAAATTTCGTATTGTTCCAAGATCCTTTGAGCTATCAAGGACAAGGGCTTTACTTGCAGCAGCTGTCCCAGGTGTAACACTATCAAGTACACCTATNTCAGCAGTTGTGATTGTNGTTGAATCGAGTGTTAATGAAGTATCACCGGTGATCGTACCAGTGATTGCGAGATTTCCTGAGCTTGTGATTGCTCCACAATCAATTGTTCCTGCGAATGTAACATTTGCACCACTAAAACTTGCGGAAGTAGTTGTCCCTGATTTGATAATTAGATCATTTGAATTGTTTGTTAATGAACCATATGTATTCGATCCATCTTTTAATAGTACATCACCACCATCAGCATTTAGTATTATATCATTTCCTGAATTGAGTGTAACGGTTGTTCCGGCGAGTTCAGCAGTTCCATCTGCTGTAATTGTAATATTTGCGTCTTGTGCGGCGTTATCTGTTGTGATAATATCTAATGTACCATTTGTACCAACGGTTAGAGTAGCAGTATCAGAAGAAGATCCAGTCATTGTAATTACTTTTCCATCAAGATTAATATCATCAACTGATAGACCAGTAGTAATGGATACAGCACCGGTAGAATCACTNATTGATAAGCATGATGTACTATTATTTGATTTTATATTTGTAACTTCTATATTATCGGCATTGATTGTAGTTGCTCCTAGAAGGGTACCTGAGATTGTTGGATTTGAGATTGTTTTATTTGATAATGTATCTGTGGTTGATCTTCCGATTAATGTGTCAGTTGTAGATGGTAGCGTTAATGTGAAATCGCTTGCTAATGATGAGGAGGAGGTGAGGGTTAATTTATTTGTACCATTATCGGAGTCTTCATAGAATTCAATAAAGCCTGCTCCTGTTGATCCATTCTTAACTTTAATACCTGATGTTCCATCAATGACTAATCCAGAAAGTNAAATATCATTTGCCGTGATGCTTCCAGTGAAGTAGGCATCTTTATATTTATAACTGGATGTTCCTAGGTCGATATCATTATTTGTGGCAGGAGTAATACTTCCATTACTGAGTGTAATTTGTTTCTGATTATCAGCATAAAAATTGATTTCATTTGCAGTTTCAAAATCTATTTTTGTTTCATTATCTTCACCTATTTTTATATCTGTTGCTAATAAAGACGTTATACCAGTTTGAGTCGCATCTAAATTAATAGTGATATCACCTGAAACACCACTCCCACTTAGTCCTGTCCCACTTGTAATGCTTGTAATACCACCAACAGAGAATTGTGAAAATGTTAGATTGGTTGATCCTAATGTTATTGAACCACTTGTGGTATTGATGAATGTCTTATTACNATTTGNAGTACCACTTTCAATATATGTAAATGATCCTTGTGTTGCTTCACCACTCGAATCATAATCTGTTGCCCTTGACCAGCTTCCAGAAGCACATACATAAATACCATTTTCAGAGCCGGTGGATTGATCCTTAACTAAAACTCTTTTATCTGCTGTAACACTAACACCATCTATTGTTTGTGTTCCTGATAGTGTAATATTTGCGGTAGTTGCTACTAAACATGAATTCTTAGGTGAAGTTGCTGCAGATATTGAATTCCAACTTAAATTACCCGAATCATCTGTCATTAGGTATTGATTTGCTGAACCAGTTTGAGACGGCATTCTTAATGTATGGTTGATTGTCGAGGGGTGAGCTTTGAAACCAATATATTTATTATCTGTTGTTCCATCATGTAAACGTAGTTCTTTATTACCGGTAATACTTATATTATAGTCCGCATCAAATGAGACTAGACCTCCTGTAGAATTTGCTGGATGGATATTTGATGTATATGTTCTTCCATTAAGTGAGAGGGTCGCATCATTTTGTGATGTTCCAATTTTTATTAAACCACCAATGCTTAGATCACCTGGTATGGAGTAATCTCCACTGGCCAATTCAACAATACCAGTTTCAACTCCATCACCACCACTGAATCCTGCTTCTGTTGGCATACTCATGGTTATTCTAATTAATGTAGAATATATTTTATTTATGATTTTTAAATATTTGTTTAATAATAATCTTTAATGGACATGATACATGAATTAAGAGAGAATCACTTGACAAATCGTAATCTATTAATAGGTACTATATTATTTGTACTTGCTTCTTATTTAGGTTATAAATTGATCATGGGACAAAGAGGATATTCTCAAACCAATAATGATCCAATCAATAATGATCCAATCAATAATGATTCAACCAATAATGATAATGATAAAGATAATGATAATGATAAAGGTGATTACTATAAAAAACCTACAAATGAAGAAATTAATCGGATCATTAAGGATGAATTCTCGAGTTTATTTAAAACATTTACAAGAGAGATAAAAAAAACATCTAGAGAAGTATCTTCATTAAATACTAAAAATCTATTTCAAAACGATGTTGAAAAGCATAAGTTAGTGATTAGTTCTAAGGATATAACACATACATCAAGTCATAATACATCGAATTATACTATCTTTTTTGATAATGAAAATGGTGGAAATAAAGTTGGAGGATATGGAAGATTGATTAATGTCATTGGTTTTCGGTTATTAAAAGCTACGATACCATCTCCACCATACAATGTAACTAATAATAATAATAAAATTATATTTAATTTTAATGGAACGGATCATACATTAACACTTACGAATGGATTCTATACAGGTACACAATTAGGCACAGAATTACAAACTCAATTAAATTCTCCAGGTGCTGTAAGTAGTGTTTCAGTAACATATAATACAAAGACATATAAATATACGATATCTCATTCATCAACAGATTTATATTTCAAATGGAATGAAAACCATACAATAAATAATAGTCATGCTTATAAATTATTTGGATTTCGGAATATTGATGGATCGGCGACTACATCAGTTACTTCTGATTTTGCTTCTGATTTATATATACATTTTATAGATGTAGTGATACCAGAAATACCAAATATTTCCTGTAAAAAGAATCCATTGGGTAAAAATTTAATTGAAAGAATACCAATATATATGACAGATGTAGGTTCTGGGTCTCCACAAAGTATTTTATTTTTTAGTAGTCATCCAACAGAATTAATGTCTCAGATATATTTCTATCCAATTTCATTAAATCAATTAACGATTAAACTTTATGATGATTCAACAGATCAATTTTTTCAAGCTGAAAATTTAGATAATTCATTTGAATTCGAGGTTACAATTCTAAAAAATGTAAAATTAATGAAATAATTTAAGAATAAATTAGTAATTAAAATAAAATAAAATAAAGTAATTATTATATGTTTAAAAAACTAATCCAATTTTTATTTCTTCATTTTGTAAATAGTGGAGGGTCTCATAATTGTATTCAGGAAAGGGGGTTTACATGGTGTGAAACAACTCAGAAATGTCAAAATGATGTAATTGAACCATGTTTACCAATCACAAGAGAGTGTATCTATTGTTTAACTGAACATTTTGGAGATGATACAACATGTGGTGCTGGATGTAATATTCATCTTATTTCTGAGATACAAAATATTGGATTAGGGACAGATGATTTTGGTTGTTTAATTAATCAACATTCAAGGTGGTGTCCTTCATTAAATCGATGTATTGATACCTTGAATGAGGATTGTAGGGATGATTCTATTCATTCAGATCATTTGTGTCATGATATTTCATGTGCAATGTTTTGTCCGAATGGTTTTCAAGAAGATGAGAATAATTGTGATATATGTTTATGCGAAACTATATCAGATGNCATATGTCCATTAGAAGAACAGGATTGTGATCAATACACATATGTTTGTCCAAAAGTAACTGAAGTGACAACATGTTCTGAGGGTGGAATTATAGAACATACAACATATCAATTATCATTATTATTGAAAGAACATACTGATGTAAAGAATATATATGCTATTTATGGTGATACATTTGATAATACTCGAGGTTCAATTATGTTTATACCACCTTCGTATCAACATGATAATTCATTAAATTCGAATATTGGAGGTATCGATGAAGAATTACTTCAATATCAGCCTTCACTTCGTTATGATTCATGGCTTACAATAGGTATTACAGATGGAGATCCTCAAAACTTAATTTCAAGTATTGGTATTGATTTTGATACTTGGAATGATGATACTCCTTTGAATATAGATAATGGAGCGATTTTTCTAGTAGAACCAAATGAAATTCTATCAAATAGTAATGAATATATCATTGGCCAACTTACGATAAAAAATGAATTAGAGACTGATCTAATTATTGGTGTCCATGGACAAAGATATGAAACAGATGAAGCATGGGACGAAAAGAATGTTATTTTTCATTTAAAAAAATCAGATGATCCACCAATTCATATACCCGATAAATGTTTAGTATGGTTTAATGGATGTAATTATTGTAATGTAAATGAAAATGGTAATCAATGTATTGATCCACATTGTCAATTCTCAGGAAGTTCGTATTGTGTAACATATAATACAGGTCATTAATCGATTGATTGATTGAACAAAACACAACAATATTTAGTGTTTAAGATGTTTTGAATCCTTTTGAGCGT
The DNA here is from genome assembly GCA_002715405.1 of Acidimicrobiaceae bacterium. GTDB lineage: Bacteria > Actinomycetota > Acidimicrobiia > Acidimicrobiales > UBA8592 > UBA8592. The sequence continues at coordinate 23,462 of PAZD01000026.1, read as the reverse complement.
AGAATACAGTTACAATATAGAAACAAATACCCATGATTATATGTACTTTATGTGTTGAACATTTAATATTCATCTTTAATAGTCTATTAAAATAGTTAATTACTAAACAATGGGCTTCATGTGGAAATAATCCCCAAAATAAAGAATTTGCGATTAAAAATGTTAGTATCAAATTTTTTAATTCCATTTAATAACTCTCAATATTTTTATTTAATATTTTATATATTAGTATAATATATAATGTATTGGATTCTTATCTTAGTTGTCTTTATACTCATTTTATGTAATAAAGATAATATTGAAGCTTTTACATCCGGTAAATGTGATATTAATGAAGAGAAATTTAGATTATTAGAAAAAAGGATTAAATCACAAGAGGAAGAACAACCTATTATTATTAATAATAAATTATGCGATGATAATTCAAAAGTAGCACGTGAAATACCTGCCCCGAGACCATCGAATGAAAGGGATAATCAAACTACGATTATGTTACTTAAGGAACAAATGAATGAAAATCGAAGGAAAGAACAAGAATATAATTCTAAATTAAATGAACTAAATACAAAAATAGACCTCTTAAACAAAAAGGAGAAAGAGGAAGAGGAAGAGGAAGAGGAAGAGGAAGAGGAAGAGGAAGAGGAAGAGGAAGAGGAAGAGGAAAGTGAATTTTATAAGATTATTAATATGATGAATGATCCAATTGGATCGAATAATCTTATAAATAATATTATAATTGTTATTGGTGGTATATTTATTTTAATTACTATATATTATACAATTGTAACATTATTTACGATGTTTAAGAGAAAACCAGGTGATGATATTGAATTAATTAATTTATCATTTGATGGAGCAAAGAAAGAAGTATTATTAAAGAAATTAAAAAAGAAGTATAAAATTAAGGATTAAAAATAGATCATAAAGTTATTTAAAAAAATATTTAGTATTAAAATTAAAAAAATGGAAGGGGTCGATTATAAAAACTTTGATATTGTTGTTAACAAGTTAAGAAAATTCTTTAGTGAGGTTAAAGGTTTCCGCGAAGTTCATACACAGAATAAATTAAGTATTCTTGCGGCATGTGAAGATCCAAAAACAATTGCTACATATAATTATAATGGACAAGTATGGCCTCTTCCACAAACGGGACAGATGTGGTTAGAACATTATTTACTCGAACATCCTGAAGAAAATGGTTTCTTTTGTGTTTCAACATCGTTTCGAAATGAACCAAACCCTGTTCCAGGGAGACATGATAAAATATTTCCTATGTTTGAATTTGAACTGAAGGGTGGTATGGACGAATTAAGGAAGTTAGAGCAAGAATTACTTGAGTATCTTGGATTCCCGAAGGGTGAGGGGAATGTTTATTCAAGTGGAAATTATGATGATGTTTGTTCTGGTTATGGTGTATTAGAGTTAGAACATGAACATGAAGAGCAATTGGAGAAGGATCATGGACCTGTTTTCTTTTTAGAGAATTTTCCGGAACGGACATCACCATTTTGGAATATGAAATTACAAGAGAATAAAACACATTCAAATAAGATCGATGTAATTCTACATGGGATTGAGACGATCGGTTCAGCTGAAAGGAGTACAAGTCCTGAGGAGATGAGGGATAAATTTAATACAATCTCTGATGGTGGGTATGCGAATATTTTATTTGCTCAGTTTGGGAAAGATCGTGTTGAAGGTGAGTTGGATGAATTTCTGAAGAAAGATTTCTTTCCACGGAGTGGAGGGGGNATTGGAATGACTCGGATGATACGGGCAATGAAACTTTCAAACTTACTCGATTAGGGAGATTGTTTTATCTGATTTTTTTACGAAATAATTATTCCCGTTTGATTTACAGCATATTTGATATAATTTATCGGTTATTTTAACAACGTTACCTGTTTCTTCTTTAAAACCACCACCAATTTTTCTTTGCCATTTTACATTTGATCCTACTTCAATTTTTTTTTTCTTCTTCTTCTTCTTCTTCTTCTTCTTCTTCTTCTTCAGAGTATATTTCTCTTTCATTTACTAGATCAGGTGGGATTGTTTCTTTAAGTTTAGTGAGTAATACTTTGATTCGTCGACCTTTATTATCTTTTATGATTGCTTTCTTTGATTCTATCTTGAGTATTTCACCAGTGAGTTCACCATCATTTTTATTGAACCATCTTACATTTTTGCCAATAAATAGTTTATTTTTGGGTATATAATCAAAACCTATACCAGCAGCTTCAGTTTCGGAGGATGATAGATCATATATTTTCTTTTCAACTCTTAGATGAACTTTAATGTGAGACATATTCTTTGAATCGATTCGATCTGTAGTACGATAGAGTCCTTTGCTATTTGAAAGTCCACTACGTTTCCAATTATTATTTTTCTTTTCTTCGCTTGCTTTTTCCCATTTAAATTTTTCTTTATTCTTTCGTTTTCTTAGATCATCCTTTTTTTCTTCTGGAGTAAGGTCTTCTAAGTCAAGTACTGGGTAATTTGATCTTTGAATTTTAATTTTATTTTGTTCTAATCTATAATTAAGTGATTCATCTTCGCCACCCCAACCCCAGTAATGATTTGGATATCCATTACATTTTTCAAAATCATCCGAGTTGAAAGAAATTACACCACCTAAGAATTTTTTATTCTCACCCTTCTTATTATATCTTGTTCCAAGCCATCCTAAATGGATTGGAGTATCGGGGAACTTCAAATAATCAGGGATTAAATTTTGACTTGGTACTAAATCAATATCAGTAAGTACGTAATATGGATTATTAGTTTCTTTATTATCATTTTTCGCAATAATATATCCGATGTTTTTTATTAATCCCAAATTAAATTTCGCCATCTTTGAATTCGGTTGTTTGATTTCATCATCTAATTGTTCATAGTCATCTCTTTCACTTTCTTGTTCAATTATATATAAATGATAATCAGTTCTTCCTTTAAAAATGGCATGTATCTGTTGTGTAAATATATTGAATTGTTCTTTTCTTGATCCATCACCTGGATCTCTATAAGCNGCGATAATATTCAATTTATTATCACTCATTTTAGGAGGAGGTTTTCTAAGTTTACTCATATCAGTTATCAAATTTTCAAAATAATTGTATGTTCCTTCTTTTGATAAATATTGATTGTAGAAATCGAGCGCATTCTTAGCTATTTGAGTACATTTTTCTTCATGTTCAATACACCAATTTATCTTTTCTTCAAGGTTACTTAGATCTTTTGCGATGAGTATATAATGTTCATCTTCTTTTAATTTATCTTGAAACCATAATTTATAATCAGAATCAACTAATAAAATAACAGATCCCATTCGTAGTTCATTTCCTAAACGGAATGCCTTTACATGGCCATCGATATTTAGAATATATTTATGTTTCGATTGTTCTTCTAAGGACATAAAATTAGGTGGAGGTTTATCTTTTTCTCTTTTTGGTATTTTAAAATTAAATGATTTTGGATCGATCTCATCTAATACACCATCATACATTTTTGGTTTATAATTAAATCCTGTTAGTTTAGCATCGAATATCATATTTCCCTCTTCTTGCCATTGATGTGATAGTTCAGCAGCTTTTAATCTCATATTTGTATCACTTGTAATTCCACATCCTGTAGCAGATCCTCGGAATACGCAGATTGGCTTTTTCTTTGAAAAATCCATCTCAAAATTAACATCTTTATTGTATGGATTCTTACAACTATCTGGATAAATATCTGTTGTAATTCTTAACATATCGTCTTCAGTTGGTGACATTAAATCATAATAATTTATATTACTACTTTGTGATAATATTGGTGTATATGTCTTCAATTGAAATTTCTCTTCTATCTTTTTTTCAGGGAATATTTGTTCATAAGGTTCAAGATAATCTTGTTTAAGTATCGGAAAATCTCGAGGATTAAAGAAAAAATCAACATTGATATCAATTTCATTCTTCTGTAGATGATCGCAAAATCCTAATAAGAAATATTTTAATGGAACAATTGTCTTATCACCCTCAGCTATCATATTTTGATACTTATACTTTAAATTCTCATATGTAAATATACAATTATTCGCATACCATCGGGCTGGATCAGATAAATTAAACCTCTTTTTTATAATACTCTTCATCAATTTAGGATTTGATTCCTTTAATATATCAGACCAATCATTTATATATTCTATATTACTAAAAGGTAAAAATACATCTAACTTACTCTTACGTATTGATATATATATACCCTTCTTAAGTTTTGTAAATATATATCTAAATGTATCATACGTTGTATCGATATTATATCCTGTATATATCTTAGGCATTGATCCACCACCGAATGAATTCTTTGGATATTTTAGTAACCTTCCTTTAAGCATACCAAATTTTTCAAATTGTTGTTTATCTCCTGCATGGAAATAGATTTGATTGAAAGTCTCATATCTAGGATTTGTACTTATTTTCTTTAGGTATTTGTAATATTTATTTGGATCATTGATATCTTTTAATTTTTTCCATGTGATTGATTTTTCACATTCATTAATTTCATCTTTGTCATATTTATCTTTACGTTTTGTAAATTGATCAATATTTGTTAATTCATTCAATGCACCTTCATCAACTTCTTCCTCTTCATCTTCTTCATCATCTTCTTCCTCTTCATCTTCTTCATCATCTTCTTCCTCTTCATCTTCTTCATCATCTTCTTCAACTTCTTCCTCTTCATCATCTTCATCATCATCATCTTCATCATCATCATCAACTTCTTCAACTTCTTCACTAATAACTTCTTCATTAATGGCTTCATCATCTATATCTTTGAGTTCATTTCTTAGTTCCATTAGTATTTTTCCATGATAATTTTTGTTATCTTTTTTATCGATGCCCCAGAATCCATTTACTTTTGGACCTTTATGAATTAATCTTGTATTGCCTGTTTGGATTAATTGTTGAAGCATTTCAGGGTTGGCACGATAATAGGCTTCAGTACATTCTTTCATGATCTGGACACGTATATCATTCCAATCATCTCTTAGTTTATATTTATGTTTTTTGAAATTTTCTTTTCCACCTAATTTCATCGCTTCATTTGGTTTTAGTGTTGACTCTGTAAATAGTTCATGGTATTCTTCTTTTTTAGGACTATCTTTTGATATTTTTTGTGAATTAAAAGCATGTTCTACTGTTGGATATTCGTATCCTTGATAAATAAATGGATTTTCTTTATGGAATGTCGATAACCATTTCCATTCTTTTGATCGATGGTAGTAGGTAATTTCTTCTTCTACAATTTCTTCTTCTACAATTTCTTCTTCAATTTCTTTTTCAATTTCTTCTTTTTTTATTTTTTTCTTTTTGCTCTTTTTACCTTTTCCTTCAAAGTTTGTATTTTTTACCTCTGATTTACCTTTTTTTAATGTTAAGAAGGGATTATTATCTGATATTAGTTCTTTAAATTTTATATAGTCTTGTTTCATTTCTTCGTTAGTTATGATATATTCTTTTCGGAGTGTTCGTAGTTGATCATTTGATAATTCTTTATTCTCGATTTGATCAGAGATTATTTTATTTCGTTTAATTTGCCGAATACGAGTATCATAAAATTGTTGAATTTTTTTTATTTTGTTTTGAATATTATTTTCATAGAATAGTTCTTCAAGATGTTGAATACCACTTTTTAGTTTAGGATCATTTTTCTTATCTGTATCTATATATTTTTTGATAATATTCCAATTCCATTGTTGATCATTCTGTTTATGGAGTTCTTTAATACTATTTTCATAATGGACATATTTAGCTAGATCAATAATTATTTGATTCCCACATTTATCTTTACCACCACAAGAGAAAATCAATTTATCATTTGTTTCTTTAAAGAGTTTTATTTCATCCTCACAATTTTTACAAGATTCAAACTTTTCTTTTTTTGATAAAAATTTTATTTTTTCATCATAAAAAGTTTCTAGATTTTCAAAGTATTTTTCTTCCATATTAACTATAACTATTAAAAAAAAAAAGTAAGATTAATTTAATTGTATTTCATTATAAATCTTATTAATCTTTTCCCTATATTTCCTTTGATTTTTATCCTTATCTTCGTTTCTCTTAACGAGAAGGAATACTCCTAAGATTAATATTAATATACAGCATATGTTAAAGAATAGAGGTGTATTGTCTTTCTTTATTACTGGAGGAGGGGGTGGTGGTATAATTGGTATTTTTTTGTTAAAGATTTTATCATATTCAACTAATTGAGGTTGATTCATTATTTAATAAACCAAATAATAATTATATTCTTTAAACAAAATCATCTTCTCTAATAGATAGGTATACATAACATAGTAAGGATATTGATAATGCTGCTAACCATAATGGGATGATTGTTTTAAATGGACCTGTTCCAAAATCTTTAATCTTTCCAGTTTTCACTTCAAACATGATTGGTAGTTTTATTTTATATAATACTGCCATTGTAATAATAAATAAAAGTAATGTCATCTGAAGTTTTCTATCAATTTCAATTAACATTTATATATATATATAATATATAATAGTAGAATAAATTTATTTTTATTATTCAACAAATATCCATTCATTCATTTCGATTGGATTGAATTGAACAATTATATTTGATTTTTTTTTTGAAATCACAAAATGATCATATTGATCGATGAATTGAATTAAATTTCCAAATATGTTTTTAATAAAGTTATGAATATTTTTTCTTTTATTATTATTTATGAATTGAATATGTTTCGTTCTGTTATTTAATAAAAAAATGAGTTCATCATAATCAATGGAATGATTTGTTTTTTCAAGTAAAATATTGTTAATTGTATTATAGATAATATTTGATCCTCTTTCCTTTGAAATATTCCATTTGTAATTCTTATGAACCATTTTTTAATATATTTGAATATTTTTGAATTTTTGGATTATTTTATCTAAAAAAATAATTCATTATTTTTAATATAAATTATGAATTATTTTCAATTTAAATTAGAAAATATTAATAATATATATATATATATTATAATGAAAGAGGATCATTTTGTTTTGATTATTATTATAGTTATCGCATTTTTTATGATGTGTAAGAGGGCGGATGTTGTAGAAGGTTTAACAAATGAACAATGTCAGACAATCGGAAGTATACCTATAATAGGTCCTATTATTAAGTCATTCTTTTGTCCATTAACTGCGTGTAATATGAATGATGATTCCCCAACACAACGAGATTGTTTATGTAATGATATTGAAGTCGAGGCGGGAAAGTATTGTTATACTGATAAAGGGATAACAGATATTAGAGATAGTATTCGTGATCCATGTGAAGATATGGAATGTGGATTAAATAGTGTAGGATGTAAGGATGGTACATGTGAGTGTAAGCCGGGATATGATGGAAAATTGTGTGAAAATGAGAAAGAGAAATGTACAAATGCTCTATGTAATAATGGTACTGTTCAAGATGGATTTGTATCCGATGGATGTAAATGTGATTGTAGTACAGGATGGGCGAATGAAGAAGGTTGGGAGGAGGATCCAAGTAAAATTTGCTCTAAACGAATTAGAATGGATCTAAGCAAGTCCGATTGTGTAAAGAATGGATTATGTCAAAAAGTAGGTGAAAGTGATAGCGATTATGTTTGTAAGCTCGGTTATTACATGAAGGATCAAGATTGTGAAAAGTGTCCTGATAACTCAACAAATGAAATGAAGAAAGATATAACTACATTCGGATCTGTTTCGATTAAAGATTGTGTTTGTAATAATCAAACTGATTACATGGATGTTACTGGTGGTAAGGGTACTTGTACAAAATGTCCTGGCATCGGTAAAATACGAGGTATTAAGAATACAGGTGATCCAAATGAAGATTGTGTTTGTGATACTGAGAATGGTTATCTTGATAAGGGCGATGGAACATGTGTAAAATGTCCTTCAGGTGATCAAACGAATGCTTCAAATGTACCTGATAAAGCATTTAAATGGGATGAGGATACTGGATATTGTGGATGCGATACACCTCAATTTGTGAATGAAGAAAAAGGTGGAGTAAAGACATGTATTTCAAATCCTAGATGTATGGTTAATCCTCCATCGGGACCGACACATAATAAAGATATTCCAGTTGATACTACGAATAAATGTAATGGAGCAACAGTTAAAGCTGAATTAAAAGAATTAATCAAAAACGAACCTTCTCTTGCGATATTAAAAGATGATGCGATGCTTGATAAATATATGAATACAATATCATGTGATTATGAAAATAGCAAATGTATTTGTCCCGATGGTGTAGATGATCAAGGTAATGGGGCTTTTAATTCAAAATGTCATGGTTGTACTGATCAGAAGGTCTTGAAGCATAGTAAATCACATGATGGTGAGAAAGAGATCGATACATTTACATGTGTAGATAATCCGTGTATCTATAAGAAACAAGGAGGTAAATTAGAAAATATTAAAGGTCTGGGTTGTTTTGATTCGTTTGATTATAATCAGACAGCCGGTTCAAGACAAGTTAATAAATTAGATTCTTATTCTTTAATCTCTATTGATGATAAAGATAATTTTATGTTTTATGATAAAGATGGTAATAAAGTTGAAAATATTGATAAATTGGCTGAAATTTGTCCAACTGGTAATAAATGTGGAGCTGAATTAGTATCTGGAGTGGGTTCCTCAAATGAACCATGGAAGATGAATAATCCGTGTTGGCCACTTAATGAAGAAGTGAAAGATGGTAAAGAATGGTGGAAATACATAGATGGAAAATGTGTTTGTACTATTCCTAAAAAATATAGAGTGAAAGATAAAGATGGATATGATAAATGTATTCCAAGCTCATGTTGGGATTTTAGTGATTTAAAAGCTCCAAAATCAGTATGTGATGTTAATATAAATACAGAAAGTCCTACGGAAGAACTTCGTAAAACTTCAGGAGATCCACCAGGTTGTATAACAACAGCATTGGGTCCTCAATGCCAATGTAAAAAAGGTTTTTATTTGGGTGAACCAACTGCCGATAAANCGGTAGCACAATGTGATATTAAATCTCAATGTGGTGGAGATGGAACCGATAATTTACCCGAGGGAGATGAAAAGAAATTGAAGGGTCATTGGGATCAAGAAGAATTAAATGCTTGGTTGAAAGGTCCGGGTGGTTCGGGTATTATGCAAGGGAAACCGGATAGTCAAAAAGCTCGATTAGTTCCAATTGGAGCAGCTAAGGCTGGTATTATTAATAAATCCGATGCTTTTCCGCTTATGGATTGGCCGAAAGTAAAAGGTCTAGACGCTAAATTTGCTTTAGTATGGAGTCCTGATAGGACAAAACTTCCAACAACAACAACTGAAACATCACGTGGCCCAACACGATTATACGGCCAACTTCAAAATGACCCAGTTCATCCAATGGATTATTATCCTGGATTTCATTCAAAACGGAATGAAATATTAGATAATGATTACTCGACAAAGACAAATGAAGAAATATTCTTTTCAAAAGATTTAAAGGCCATCTATAAGACATCATATTTAGATCATAAGGGTAATTGGATTCATAAGTGTGATTGTGGTTATAAGTCAGGTTTAAATCCATTAACAAATTGTAAATGTAGTTTTAATCAATATTTGGATGCCGACCAAGATTATAAATGTGTTGATTTTAGTCCAGAAAAGGTAAATTGTGCGGATCGTGGAGCAAATTCTTCGTGGAGGAAAGTAAAGGTTGGTGATTTCTATAACCTTAATAATCCAAAATGTATAACGAAAGGAAAAGGCGGATATGCTGGCAGTCTTAAGTGGAAAAATAATTGTTGCGTTTCATGTGCGAGTAAATTCTATAGTCCAAAGGCTACTAGTACTCCACATCTTTATTCGAGTCCTCCGGCATCTGGATGGTGGGGAAGAGGGTATGCTTGGAATAATAAGTTTTGTTCACATCAAAAAGGCAAAAAATGGGGGAAAGGTGATAAAGTGAATGCTCCAGGATGTAATGTATCAGAAGATCTACTGATTAATGAAAAAATTGGAGATGCTCCGAAGAGCGGACCGGATGATGATAAAGGGCCAGAACATCGTATCGCACATCACTATGCAGATAATGGTGGTAATATAGGGAGTGTTCCACCTCATATGAGACAAATGATGGCTCTCGGTACGAATACTCGTCCAGCAGGATGGGCTGATCCAGAAGAAGACACACTTCAGAGNGTAGATGAAAATAATAGACTTGTTACACATAAAACAACTGATCATTATAACAAACCTTTCAGAATACATCCTGAGCGTACATCATATGCTCTCGAAGTCCAAGCCGGGACAGATGATGTAAATCATGGGGAATTATTTAAAGAAAATGTTTTTTATTGTAAAAGGACAAACGATACAGGAGAAGGGTGGGGTGATGAACCTGTACAAATACATAATACTTATTGGGATAAAGGGGATCGACAAAAATCAGCAGCAGACCAAGGGGGACTTTCTAAAGTCGCTGGAGGAGCAACAAGTGATTCAACATCGAGGGAAAGAGAGGATAATTTATATCAAAACGAATTTTACTCATTTGATCCTAATTATAATCCCAAGATTACATATCCAGTAAGGGGGGGCGGTCAACTAACACAATGGCAAAAGTCCGAGAATCACCTGGATATGAGATTCCAGAAACAACCAAATGACTTTGCTAGACCTAATAATAAATGGTTACATGATGGCAAATCCAACACACAGCACGCCCATCCTAGACTTGCTCCATTATTTCCTTCTAATGTAGGATACCGATATTATAAAAATCTCGGCTACGGCGTCGACCACAGAATTGGGCGGTACATCCGTACACATTCAGGATGGTCCCACAACCTCCTCAGCAGAAAAAAATATTTACATCACGCAATGCCATGGGGGCATACCGAGGATGGGAAAGCTCCGACCGATGACGGATGGGCTCGCACTATATTGGGTACAGACGGATCTCCTTACCAAGAGGGGGCGGCGGCGCTCCTTAGTGGGAATGATGGAAATCTTAGTGTAACATCAAGTTTCGGGGGTAAGTTTGCCGATAGAAGAAATCCTATTGCTGATTCCATCTTACCACCAAAAGCATCAACCGCTCCGAATAAGGGTCGTGGAGGATGGCATGATCCCAAAGTCAAAGATACTAGATGTCCTTGGTCGCATGATGGATGTCAAGGTTTCTGGGATCAAGGGAAACACGCTCGTTATTCTTCTGCAATATATCAACCTGGTTCTCCGGATGATAAAAATATAGGTACAGGAATACTAAAAGGTGTGTGGGTTAAAAGGCATGATACATATCAAAAAAATTGTGCTACAACTGAGGGTTCTTCTGGACGGGGCTTGCACACAAATGCCACGAAATTCGCAACAGTAGATTATGATAAAGCCACAATCGGTTCTAACGCTTGGTCGGCGCAAACGCTTCTTTCCTCGAAGACTAGGAAAGGGATCAATGAAATTAGGGCTGAATGTTTAGGAAAGCCTAAGACAACTAAAGGGGCAGGATCATCTTGTACTCTATGGAATGGGGGTCCCGCCACATATTCCGGATCTGCTTCTTCTCGAGCTGGCGTTAGACTTAGTGATGATATATGTCGAGATGATGATGTTGAATACGGGGCATGGTATCGGTTCGGCGGATACGCGGGCGGCGCCGGCGGCACTGATACAGGAGTGGGTCTCTGGGGCACCGGCACCCATCAGAATTGGGATTTTGGATCGCCTGAGGATTTTTGGAGCAATGGTCATTTTAATGGAAGATGGGGAGGGATGTCACTACCCGCCAAGGCCTGGAAAGGGCAACACAATCACAGCAGCGTGTACCAAATTTTGAGTAAACCAGGGAATGAGAAGTTTAATTCAGCCAGTAAAGATAATAGAAGTATTATTACAAAGCGACCCACCAATAAAGAACAACAATTTGTAGGTAAAGAATGCTTATCAGATTGGCAACACAATACACCGCACATTGGATGGCGCTGGCAGGGACGAGTGGGCTACCGCTCCGACGCGCACCGCCATATCGGGTGGGGGCACGGCGGCGGTCATCACGGCCAGACATGCCCGGAAGCGCATGCCGCCGTACGTCAAGGATATCGCAAAAAATACGGGGGGAAAACAGACGGAGAGATTATCGCGATGGCTGATCAGTGGTGTGACAAGTATGCGATAGGATGCGCGATGAGAGAACCTGACCCGAGAGGGCCATATCCGGAGCTCGATCGTCAGATTGGCGCCGTCCATCCGTACGCTAATGTGTACGCCCCGACGCCGGCGATGATCCAGAAAGCGGACAAGAGGACCAACCGCAGAGCATCCGTGCCAGTACGTCTTCACAACACCTCGCCGACGGATCAGTTCATGGGTAATTCGGCGCGGCACCAGCCAACCGCCGGCCCATGCCCCAAAGTTCCTACAAACGCTCCATGTGCGGGGAAACCTCTCCCACATGCCATCTCAATATACGACACGGATGACATCACGATCTGGAAGCCGGGCCATCGTGGCAAGTTTGGTAGTCATGGGACCTCGCTGCCTAATTGTACAAAAGGAAAGGGTTGTAAACCCAACACTATACCTACTGTCAAGAATTGGCTTACAAACCAGTGGGCTGGCAACGGGGCAGGGACTTACACTCGCCAAGCCAATGCGAGCGATCAAGGCATAAATTCAGCTTATGGATGGGGAACTAAAACTATACCAGCAAGAGCCACTTCACGTCCATACATCTGGCATCATGGTCCCCGATATTTACCCGCAGGTCAACTAGCTAGTTCAAGAAGATTTGATACATGGAGAAGGTCAATCCGGTCTTTTTCAAGAAGTCCATTTGATTGTCCGATTAGTCCATATTCATATCTCCATGGACCCGATGCCAGGGGTCGTGCTGATGGAGCAGCCCTTTATATTCCGACCGGCCAAAACCCCAACCATGGAATGCATCGGTTTAATAATAAAGCTATTTTCAGAAATGGTGTCCATATCGGTGAAGGATTAAAGCAAGATATCGCAAATTCATATAAGCGGGAATTTGCTTATGGAGATGGCAAAGTACCTATAGACAAGTCGCATGTAGTAACCCATTCAAATCAAGCAGAATATAAGCATACACAATTACTTGACACTGGTATGCCAAATGGCAATTGTTATTTACGTGGAGAAGGTGGTTATGGAGATGCTGGTCGTGAAGGTATGGGTTTATGTCGTAAAATGACTAAAGATGGACCGGTTAATATGTCATGTTGCGATACTAATTTAATGACAGGGATAGGCGGTCACAATTATGCGAGTGGTGGTGGCAAAGTCGGCGTCCTACCTGGTACGAGCACGCCACAAGAATGGGGGAATATGAATTGTCAAGTTAGCCCTCATTATAGAACACAACCGGACCCTGCATATCATCCAAAGGGTTCATTATATGATTCAGATTATCTGTCAGCATATGAACCCATCGCAATTAACACGACTCATCAGAACCAGAACCTTGGAGATTCTCCTGATCGCGATTTCGCAGGAAAAGACGGGAATATTGATAATGCAGAAGCAAAACCATGGAACGTCTAATTCGATCGAAGGAATTAATATTTTCACTTTTAAAATATAATATTATACTATATGGAAGAAACAATACCAACATGGCAAATCGCTGCCGGTGCTTTTTTTGTATTTTTTTGTTGTATTATAATGTTAGCTGGAGCATCTTTCGCAAATAATGAAATGGGGAAAGGATTTATGAAAGAATCTCAAAAACATAAAAAGAAAGTTGAAGAACAATCAAATAATGTAAGGGAACAACAAAGATTAGCATTTCAAGCTCAAGAAGAAACTAGACAACAAAAAGAAAAAGAAAAAGAAATAGAAATAGAACAAGTAGTAATAGAGGAACAAAAGGATAAAACGGANGGTGGGTATGGTGATGAAGGTAATGATGAAGATAAAGGTGGTGGATATGGAGATGATGATGAAGGTGGTGGATATGGTGATGAAGATGAAGGTGGTGGATATGGATATGGAGATGATGATGATGGGGGTGAGGGTGTTTGTTATGGCTACGATGAAAATACAAGTAAAAGTTTTAAGAGAGACCTAAAAAAATGGCTAAAAACAAAATATATTCATCGTAGAAATTCGACAAGTAAAATGCCAGGAGTAAAAGTTATCTCAAAGTCAATGACAAATGAAAGAGTCTTTTATGGCAATATACCAAAAAAATTTAAGAATTCATATATAGATAAAGAAGGGAAATGGAAACATGGTTGTGATTGTTCACAGGATCCACACATGAATCCATTTACAAATTGTAAATGTGCTTATGGACAATATTACAATAAATCTTCAGATGAATGTGTCCAAATACCTAATTCATGTGCTGGAGTAGACAACTATAATGATGCAGATATTGGCAAATTTTATAATCTACAACATCCCTTATGTAATTTTAAAGGGGGTGGTGGTTATGCTGATAAAGGAAATAAAACAAACAAAAATTGTTGTTTATCATGTAATTATAAATCATTCTCAAAAGTAGAAGGTGGAAAAGGAATAAATCCATTGACTGAATATATTCCATCATATGCTGAAAATAAAGGCGCTGATATAGAAGGTCAAAATCTTCTAAAAATAGNAGAAGAAGCAATTGGATTTAATTCAAGACCTAAGTTCTTTTATCCACTATGGGAAAAGGATGAAGCGACACAAGGGAAAACAGAAATAAAATCAGAATCAATACGTGGTGTATTATTAGATGTGTCAGAAGATGGTTTAGGGGCAGCTACCTGTGAAGGATCTACACAATGCGGGGAAAGCGGGGAAGATAGCTTCAAGACCGGTTATGATCAAATTAAAAATAATTTATTTCATTGTATACGGACAAGTCCAGATAAGAAATCTCAATGGGGTACTCATCCGAAATATGGAATTAATGGAACCGCAGAAGAAGAAGCTGAATTAAAAAACCCTAATGATTATGGCTATGAAGAAGCTAGAGGATGGATTCAAGGTGCTAATATTGGAAAATCATATTCAAGGAAAGGATACTTTTCGAATCCAAATAATAACTCATCAAAAACAATCTGTAGTGATCTTTATGAAGCAGGTAAAGGGAGTAAGGGTCGTGTCGCAGCAATACATCGCAAGAATGAATGTGATAAATCAAGCTTTGTTGTTGATGGTAAAAAATATACTTGTAAAGGTAACGCAGATCGCAAAGAAAATGTGCTCAATAATCCAGCATTTGCGGCGTTAGGTCCGATAGGCGCAGGAATCGCCATATTCTCCAAAGATAGCTACGTTTCAACCTGTTCTGTGAAGGGTCCTCCAAATAGTAGTAAATGGAAATATTAATCACATATACATATGTTCAGGAGGCTTTGTAGTATCAGTATTTAATGAAAGTAATTCATCTATTATATCATTAGTAATTACCAAAGGTATTTGAAAATCTTTAATTTTAAAGTTAATTGATATTTTATTATCATTTGTTTCATTATTTGATAAATAATAAATATTTATCTTTGAGATTATCGTTTCTAATGATCGTTTCAAATTACGCACACCTTCTTCTTTATTTGTAAATTTTTCGATGATATATAATATATTATCATCTGTAAAGATTATATCATCTTTTGAGAATAGGAATGTATCATATAATTCGGGGAGTAAATAATCTCTTGCGATTGATATTTTATCATTTGGTTTGAAACCTTTTGTATTAATTACATACATTCGGTCCTTAAGAATACGATCTATCTTGTTCTCATCATTAAAGGAAAAGATAAATAATACCTTTGATAGATCAAAATAAATACCAGGGAAATAATTATCTTGGAATAGTGTATTCTGTGATGGATCAGTTAAATGTGTTAGTAGATGAATTATTTCATCACCTTTATAGGTTTCACTTATCTTATCTAATTCATCAAAATAGATTATAGGATTCATACATTTCGATGTAATTAATATATCTATAATTCTTCCCCAGTGTGATCCTTCATATGTATAAGAATGCCCGTCAAAATAGGATGAGTCAGATGCTCCACCAAGCGCAATAAAAGCAAAGGGGCGATTAATTGCCTTTGATATTCCATCTTTCACTAGGGTTGTTTTACCATTCCCCATCGGTCCCTGTAAAGCAAGCACATTACCTTGTGATTTAGGATTTCTTATCCATTTACCAATCACCTGTAATATATGTAGTTTAGCATCATCATGTCCATAGATTGCTTCACCGAGTATTTTTTGTGTATTCATTAGATAGTCTCTTTTCTCCTTGATTGTATTTTCATTATTGATAGGAAGATTGATATATTTTCCAAATGGTACATCAATTAATCCGTTGATCCATTTATCTAATTTACAATATTCACCCGTTGATACATCCATTTCATTTAATTTATTAATATTTGTAATTGCGATCGATTTAGTTGAAAGATCCATATTTGATCCCAAAATTTTAAATCGTAAGGGTACATTCGATCTTGTAATTTNATTAATATTCTCAATGTTTAATAAATACTTTTTCTTCTCAGTAATGTCCAAGTTATGAAAATAATTTAATTCTTCATCTTCATCAAGGTCATTCTCAATTAATTCGATGAATTGATCATCATAAGTATCATATTCTTCATCTTCATCTTCATCTTCGGATTCGGTTTCAGACCCTGAATTAAGGATGGTTTCATCATAGTCTTCGTCTTCTGAAGAAGAATATTCTTCTTCACCTATCTCAATTTTAATATTATCTTCATCTACTTTTTCTTCTTTAATTTCACGAAAGATATGATTGATTGATTTCTTCTTTTTTGATTTCCGGTCTGATTTTGCGAGAGCATTCATTAGGATATAGGATAGAACTATTTCTGATAATTTGTTGGATTCATTTTTTTTCTTTTTCTTCTTTTTCATTGTAGGACTAAAGTTTGATCGAGATCCACCTAACCTTCTTAATTCTTTTTGAAACATCTCTTGATCAAAATCTTCCTCACAATCATAATCGATGAATCCATCTATATTTCCATTTTCATCAATATCCTCATATGCTTGGAATTCCCATTCAATATCATTACTAGCTTTCACCTCATTTAGTTTTATACTATCTTCTTCATCCATTTTTCTTTTCATCGAACGTGTTATCATTTGATGTTCAGATTCAGTCATTATAGATTCGTTTGTATAAAATATTGAATATTATATTTAAATTATTTAATATCAAATTTAAATTCCTCATTCTTTTTTAAAATATACTAAACTTTTTAAGTTTATTTTTATTGAAATTTGAAAAGATATTAAAAAAAAGATAATAAGTATATTATAATGAATAAAGATTATATTGAACCAGAAACAAATAATGTTATTGGTGTTCAATTTAGTATTATGAGTCCTGAAGAAATTAGAAAAAGGTCGGTTGTTGAGGTAACTCGTCATGAAACATATGATAAGGATACACCAATTATTAAAGGTCTATTTGATATTCGTATGGGTACAACTGAAATGGGCAAAGTATGTGGGACTTGTGGTCAAAATAATATGAATTGTCCAGGTCATTTTGGACATATTGAATTAGCAAGACCTATTTATCATTATCAATTTATTTCTTTAATTCTGAAAATTCTAAAATGTACATGTATTCAATGCTCAAAGTTACTGGTAAATAAGGAATCATCCACAATCAAAAATCTAATGAAGAAATCAAATAAGTATCGTTGGAATGAAATTTATAATCTATCACAGAAGATTACACGTTGTGGTCAAGAAACAGATGACGGATGTGGCGCAAAACAACCTGATAAACTTAAACTTGAAGGTATGGATGGAATCTTCGCTGTATGGAATAAACTTGATGTTGATAAATCTGTTAAAACACAATTACTTCTTACAGAAAAAGTAAAAGAAATATTTGAAAGGATGACTGATGAAGATATTAATATCCTAGGATTCTCAGAATTATGGTGTCGTCCAGAATGGCTTATCTGTTCGGTTTTTCCAATTCCTCCTCCAGCTGTTCGTCCTTCTGTAAAACAAGATGATTCACAGAGGATGGATGATGATTTAACTCATAAATTATGTGATATTATTAAAAGTAATAATACTCTTAAACAAAAAATAGAAAGTAATAGTCGAATTGAAGTTATTAATGATTGGACAAAGGTTGTTCAATATCATATTGCGACTCTCGTAGATAATGAAATTCCTGGTGTCGCTCAAGCAGTCCATCGTTCAGGGAGAGCTCTTAAAGCAATTAGACAACGTCTAAAGGGTAAGGATGGACGTATTCGTAACAATCTAATGGGTAAAAGGGTTGATTATTCAGGTAGAAGTGTTATTACTCCAGATCCTAATATTGAATTGGATGAATTAGGTGTTCCGATTACAATTGCTCAAAATTTAACTTATCCAGAAATTGTAAATGATTATAATATTGATAAATTATCAAAACTTCTTCTTAATGGAATCGATAAATATCCAGGAATTAAGTTAATTGAACAAAATGGTATCAAAAAAACAATCACAGAAAATAATATCAATACAATTGAAATTGAACATGGAGATATTGTTCATCGTCATCTTATTGATGGTGATCATGTACTATTCAATCGACAACCCTCTCTTCATAAAATGAGTATGATGGGTCATCGTGTAAGGGTTATGAAAGGTAATACATTTCGTCTCAATGTAAGTGTAACTCCTCCGTATAATGCGGATTTTGATGGTGATGAAATGAATATGCATGCTCCACAATCAATCGCAACTGTCTCTGAATTAATGAATATTGCGTCCGTGAAGTATCAAATTATATCCCCAAGGGAAAATAAGCCAATCATTACGATCGTTCAAGATACTCTTCTAGGGATTAATAAATTAACAAAAGGAGAAACGATTCAATATAAATCAGTATCAGATAATTCATATTATTTCTCCAATAATACCAATATCTATCCAATTCAAAAAACAAGTGAAGATATCTCATCAACAGATGTTGAAACGTCATATTTTACAAAGAATCAAGTAATGAATCTTATCTGTAATTTAAGTACATTCAATGGATTGATACCAGAACCATCCATCAAAATTAATCTATCCAATCAAGAAATTCCCTATTGGTCGGGTAAGGATATCCTATCCTACATCATTCCAAAAAATATTAATCTGACTATGGAAAACGATGCCTATGATAAACAAAAAAATGATAAATTAAATAAAGTTATCATCAAGAATGGAAAAATTATATCAGGTGGTCTTGATAAATCAATCTTCACAAAGACTTCAAAAGGTCTGATCCATACCATCTATAATGATCTAGGCCCAGAAAGGACAAAAGATTTTATTGATGATCTACAAAAAATAACATCATACTTCCTTCTTATTGAAGGATTCAGTGTAGGGATTGGTGATATGGTTGCTGATGAAAATACATATACGAAAATTAATGATGTCATCCAAGAAAATAAACTTAAAATTGATAAAGTTCTTCAAGAAATCCATCTTGGTATTTTCGAAAATTTCTCAGGTCAAACAAATAATGAATACTTTGAAGGAAAAGTAAATGGTCTTCTCAATAATACAATTAAACAAACCGGAAATATTGGTCTTGAAAATCTTGACCAAAAAAATAGAGTCACAAATATGGTTAATTGTGGATCAAAAGGTAAATCAACAAATGTTGCTCAAATCGTCGCCTGTCTTGGTCAACAAAATGTTGATGGTAAAAGGATACCATATGGTTATATCGATAGAACATTACCTCATTATAACAAATTTGATGATTCATCAGAAGCAAGAGGTTTCGTTGAAAATTCTTTCATCTCAGGTCAAACCCCACAAGAATACTTCTTTCATGCAATGGGTGGAAGGGAAGGACTTATTGATACTGCTGTTAAAACATCAGCAACTGGTTATATTCAAAGGAAATTAATGAAATCAATGGAAGATCTTAAGGTTGATTATGACTTCTCTGTAAGGAATAACTCAGGATGTATCGTTCAATTTATATATGGTATTGATGCGATGGATTCTTGTTCAGTTGAATCTCAATCTCTTCGGATCATGAACATGGATACAGAAAAACTTATCAAAGTATTCCTCTTTGACAAGAAAACAGAACGGAAAAAATTACTAACTAAAGAAGCAATCCAAAAAATGAAGAAAACAAAAAAGTTTCAGAAAAAATTAGATGATTCATTTCTTGAAATAATCCAATACAAAGAAGATATATTCAATCACACTAAAGATATAGAAAATAATGTTAATGTCCCAATACATATTCATCGTATCCTAAAGAATGAATGTCGTAGGAAGAAAAAATTGTCAAATATGTCTCCTCTCAATATTATCGATCAAAATAATCGATTAAAAAATAAATTAATCGTTTCGAATACATTCCAAAATAATCATCTAATTCATACACTTGTAGATATCCATCTTCATCCGAAAATTCTAATCAATGATTTTCAAATCCAAGAAAATGAATACACACAAGTAATAACTCTCATCGAATATCTTTTCGAAAAATCAAGGATCAGCCCAGGTGAAATGGTTGGAGCTGTAGCGGCTCAAAGTATCGGTGAACCAGCCACTCAAATGACTCTTAATACCTTTCATTATGCCGGTGTAAGCGCAAAATCAAATGTGACTCGAGGTATTCCTCGTCTTACTGAACTTCTTGGTGTCACCAAAAATCTTAAATCACCATCTACCACCATCCATCTTAAAGATACATTCTCATCCAATCAAAGTAAATCTCAATATGTCAAGAATAAACTCGAATATACTGTAATTAAAGATATTATCATCAAAAGTCAAATCTTCTATGACCCAAAAAATACCATCTATCAAACAGATATTGAAGAAGATAAAGGTATTCTAGAAATATATAATGATTTCCTATCCATACAAAATGGAGAAGATTTTAATTATGAAGAAACATCACCATGGATCATTCGTTTCACTTTTAATAAAGAAATTATGATGGAAAATGGAATTGTAATGGAAGATATCTATCTTGCTCTTATGGACTATGATATTGATAAACTTAACTTTGTATACTCAGATGATAATTCAAAAGAATTAATTGGTCGCGTCTCCATTAAAGCAGATATCCAAGGTGATATTGATCCATTCCAAAATGGTCTCGAAGATCAAACGGATATTATCTCAATTTTTAAGTCAATACAAGAAGATATTCTCAATAATGTTGTCATTAAAGGGATTAAAAATATCACCAATATTGTAATGTCTGAGAAAAAAACATACATTAAAGAAAATTATGAAATTGTTCCTCATAAATCATGGATTCTTGAAACAGATGGTGTCAATCTTCTCAATATATTTAATTCAGAATATGTTGATCCCGAAAATACATACTCAAATGATATCATCGAAATATATGATGTCCTAGGGATTGAAGCAGCCAGAAATATGCTCATTGAAGAAATCACAAGTGTTATGAGTGATGCCTCCTACATCAACACAAAGCATATCAATCTTCTATGCGATATCATGACAAATAAAGGTTATCTAACATCCATCAATCGTCAAGGTATCAATCGAGGGGATATTGGACCACTCGCAAAATGCTCTTTCGAAGATACGACTGATCAACTCATCAAAGCAAGCATATTCGGTGAAAAAGATAAATTAAATGGAGTCTCAAGTAATATTATGATGGGTCAAACCATTCACGCTGGAACAGGATTATGTAATATTCTTCTCGATGAAGATAAACTTATTCATGAAATGAAAGATATCAATCTTACCCAAGATGATTTTATAGAAGTTACTGATAACAATATACACTCACTTCTAGATGATGTCAATCAAGAAGAAGATGATTATTGTAATGATGAAGACTTTAATTTCTCCATATAATTAAAATTTACACTCATCCATTACTTCGACATCGTTCCTATGGACTTGTCTTGTATCATTTATTTTTTTACATATTTTATCGATCGCCTCGGGTGAATAACCATATATTTCTTTATCCTTCATTCCTCCTTTCTGTTTTATTGCTTGTTTTTCTTCTTCCGTCAGTTCGAGACTAAATTCTTCATCTTCATCTGACCTTCGTTCTTCAACCTCTTCCTCTTTCTCTTGAACCATACTTTTTATCGTTTGAATAATACCTCGATCGTCAACTGATATCTTGTCTCCTCGTCCTTCGATCTCAGCAAGCTCTCGTTCCATCTCCTGCTTTCTTTCGACTTCATTCATCTTCATTATTTTTAGATCTTCGTTTCTTTTGTCTTTTTTATTCGCAGCCAATTCATATGAATCGAGTGTTCCCTCTAATTTATCTTTCTTCTTTTCTAATTTCATAATCTTATCCCTTTTATCCTTCATCTCTTTTTCCTTTGCCATCCTCTTCATATCATGTCTCTTATCCAATTTATCCATTTCAGCTTTCCTATATTCTTCATATTCGTTGTCTTTCATCTCCTCCAATCTCTTATCATTCTCAGCGATTATATCTTTATCATCTTTCATGATATTATCTAATACCTTCTTAATATGGGATTTTTCATTCATTTCTATCTGTTTTCTTCGTAATAATTCCAAACCAATATATTTTGATAATAACTCTTGACGGGTTTCACAAAATATCAATATTAACGTCCTATCCATACGATTCATTGGTACCGCCAATTTACGATTCAAAAATGCCTTGTATTCATCATACAAATATAATACAGATTCGTCGTCTCTCTTATCACATTCCTTAAAAGATGCCAATGTATCACTAAATATTGACTCGTATAAACTAGGCTCTTCCATCTCAGAACAACTCAATATTCGCGATTTTATCATTCGTTTAAATAATTTACTCTCTTTCTCATCATTCAGTACAAGTTTTATTTTCTTTACGATCTCTTCAGTATCGATACGTATTCCTTTTTGTTTTATCTCTTCGACCACCTGATATTCATATAATTCATCATATGTTTCTATCCCACAACAAATATTAAACCAATCGACATTATACATCGCAAATTCGTTCTGTGATAAATTAAGTATTCGTCTTTCCTCCATCATTTCTTTAAAACCAATTCGTTTTATCTCTTTTGTATCATCTTTCTTTTCTTTCTGTTTCATCATTTTTTCCTTTGCTTCTCGTATCTTATCCTGTACTTCTTTTTTCTTCGCTTCCTTTCTTTGTATCTCTTCATTTACCTCTTTAATCTTTTCAGCTTCATTAATCTCATGATCCTCTTCTAATTCTTCTCTATCTTCTGTTAATTCTTCAACTTCGTTCTTAAGATCTTCTATCTTATCTTCCACTTCATCAATATTTTCTTCGGTCTGATCAATCTTTTCATCTATATCCTCTCCCTTTTTTATCACTGCTGGCTGAATTTCTTTTGATTCATCATCAGGCTCTTCAGCGAGTGTTGGCGTCGGTGTTGGCGTCGGTGTTGGCGTCGGTGTTGGCGTCGGTGTTGGCGTCGGTGT
>PAZD01000025.1 GCA_002715405.1 Acidimicrobiaceae bacterium | reverse complement strand
CATGGTATTCATCACTGCAGGTGAAGGTGGCGGAACAGGTACTGGTGCAGCACCAATTGTTGCTGATGTAGCAAAGGGTTTGGGAGCATTAACAATTGCTGTTGTTACTCGCCCATTTGGATTTGAGGGTCGTAGAAGAGCAGTACAGGCTGACCAAGGAATAACGCGCCTCAGAGAAAAGGTAGACACCCAAATAGTCATACCCAACGACCGTCTTCTATCGGTAGCTGATGAACAAACAACTGTCGTTGAAGCATTCGCAAAAGCTGACGAGATTCTACTTGACGGAGTCCGCGGTATCACAGAATTAATAACGACCCCTGGTCTGATTAACACTGACTTTGCTGACGTAAAGATGATAATGAACGATGCCGGATCTGCTCTGATGGGAGTCGGAGAGGGCAGCGGAGAGCAGCGAGCGACGAGTGCTGCGAGAAAAGCTATTTCCAGTCCACTTATGGAATCACCAATTGATGGAGCTCGCGGGATCCTATTGTCTATCACTGGATCTAGTAGCCTCACACTAAACGAGGTGAACGAAGCAGCTGAACTCGTTGTAGGAGTAGCACACCCTGATGCCAATATTATTTTCGGAACCGTTGTAGACGAAGCTATCGGCGACACGGTGCGGGTAACTGTCATCACTGCTGGCTTCGACCGTTGGGAGAACGGAAGTCGGCCTGTACGGCGAACTCCCGTGGAAAGTGACATTCCGGACGTCTTTGGTGACCCCGAAGAAAATAACGAAGTACACACTGGGCTCGATGTACCTGATTTCCTAAAATAACAAATTTTAATAAAACCATTTAGCTCAACTGATATTTTCTGTATTCTCAATTGATGCGACATGAGCAACCTTCATGGTCTTATCAATTAGAGGATGGTCGAGAAGCGTGTTTTTTATTCACGACAAAACAGCATGGGGATTTGTCTTCTGACCAAAATCTAGAATTATTAAACAGTCGTCAACGACAGATAGTCGATGAAAAATGGTCGTATCTAACCCAGGTGCATGGGAGTAGTGCTCTTCAGGTTCTGAAGACAGGTCAGCATCAAGGTGCTCAGGGTGACGCGCTATACACAGATAAATCAGATGCCCCAATCTCGATTCAAGTTGCTGATTGTGCCCCAATAGCGCTTATAAGCCCCGCAGGCGGTATTGGCCTTATCCATGCAGGATGGAAGGGGTTAATTCGAGGTGTTGTTGATATAACAGTTGAGGCAATGGCTGGTATTGATACCAAACCCACAATTGCCGTACTTGGTCCTTGTATTCATCCTGATTTTTATGAATTTGGAGAGGAACAGATGAAAAAAATTTGCGAAATTTTTGGTGAAGATATCCGGGCAAAAACACGAGAGGGGTCTTTAGCCCTTAATTTGCCGAAAATGGTTGAGATTGCGTTGATAAAAAACAATATAACTGAATTGGTTCGCTTCGATAAGTGCACTTCTAACTCTGAGGAATTCTGGTCCTATAGAGTAAGGAATGATGAAAAGAGACAGGCAGTGATTGGGTGGATAAAACCGAAGGAAACAAGTTTTGATTAACGTCATAAACCACCAATTGGTGGCAGATCGAGTAGGTGAACTTCAAGCCGAAATATTATCTAAGTCTGATAATCCAGTCAGGATCGTTGCTGTAACGAAGGGATTTGGCGTTCAAGCTGTGATAGCGGCGAATAGAGCTGGGGTTGACGACATCGGCGAGAATTACGCGCAAGAAATGGTCGCAAAAAAGGAGATGCTAGCTAACGTAAATCCTGACTCTAAGTCTAGATGGCACTTTATTGGTAATCTCCAGAGGAACAAGGTCAAAAAAATCTCCAGCCATGTTTTCCTATGGCAGTCAGTTAACTCCATTCCATTAGGGGAGGAGATTATAAAGCGATGTAAAGAACCTCAGCTTCTTATTCAAGTAAATATGACTGGGGCGAAAAATCAGGGCGGTCTCCCTCCTTCTGAAGCTCCTGCATTTGTCGAAAGACTTCGAGGGATAGATGTCAATGTTCTAGGCCTTATGACTATTGGAGATCATGGTGACCGTGAGGCAACTTTAAAACATTTTCAGAATTTAAGAACCATGGCCAACTCACTTGATCTGCTTGAATGCTCTATGGGCATGAGCAATGACTATGATCTTGCGATTGAAGCGGGAGCAACAATTCTTCGGCTAGGAACAGCAATTTTTGGAAACCGCGACGAAGATTGAGCACAAAGGCTCTATGGTGTTAGGTTATATATGTTGACCCATGTCAATAGGAGAAATTGATGACAAGTTTTCTAAAAAAGACCATGCTCTACCTTGGATTAGGTTCTGATGAGGATTTCCAAGAAATGCATGACAGCAGGGGTGGCCCTCCCGTTGGGGCGACTCCGGCTCCTCAGACCAGTGGGGTTACGACTGTGCGACCTATCCCCAAAAGTGAGGACACGGGCCAGTCACGTTTAGCTAATGCCGTAAGGACTATCGCACCTCCGAAAGTATCGAAACCATGTGTCGTTACACCTATACGGTTTAGCGATGTAAAGGAAATCTCTGAAGCTATCAAACGCCGTCAACCAGTAATAGTTAATATTCAACAAGCGGAACATGACGTAGCTGTGAGGGTTATTGACTTTTGCTCTGGCTTGAAAGTGGGTATTGAAGGAGGATTCGTAAAGGCAGGAGATGATGTCTTTCTTCTTACTCCAAAGGATGTTGAAGTCTCCGACGAAGAACGCCAGAGACTCGGCGGATCTATTTCTGCTTAAATCCCCTTACCGCTAGGGGGTAATCCCCGAATAGGTCTTCATGAGCTACTATCCTTTTGATATGGCTCTTTCAGACTCTACTCCCAGTTATTTAACCTCAGAATTCCTTAGAACAGTTAGCTTTACGCGATTGCGAAGGGGAGGTTATGACATCCAAGAAGTTGACTCTTTCCTAGCAAAATTCACGGAATTGCTAGATCAGCAAAATTTAGGACACTCCGATGGAGTGCTGGATAATTCAGATCTGTATGATCCAGAAGGCGCCGCTCAAAGGTTACTTGCTGCTGCTCAACGAACCGCCGACTCTTTGACTCAAGAGGCAGCCACGCAAGCAGAACAGCTTATCGCTTCGGCAGAAGCCCAGGCTGACAATATTCGTCGAGTTGTTGTCGAAGAAGCCAGAAAGCTCGCTGAGGAATCACAAGAGGACCTTAACAAAACTCTAGAAGATCTTAATTCCCAGAAGGAAGGCCTTGAAGAAAAATGCGCATTCTTGGAAGGGCAATTAAACGCAGGAAAAGATCAACTTCTTGCAGTTCTTGATGAAATGCGGAACATTATTGAAGACAATGAGCTATCACTGCCAATTATCGACGGGAATCGCACTGGAGAGGCTACAGAATTGGCTACATCGATTGGGCCAGAATTTGGGGTGGAATTAGTGCCATCTGAAGAAATTCATTCTATCGAGTTTCCCGCAGATGACGAACTGATCGAAGGCCTTCGTGGAAGCAACATGCAAGAAATTACACCAGAGCTCAGCCTTGTCCACTCCAAAGAAGATCTTGAATCATGGATTGATGCTGCAGCGGCTGGAGCAGAAGAGGGAATAAGTAACTACTGGTTGGAAGATGAAGATGAAGATGACTCTGGGCCTCCAACGCAAATATCTCCCGTAGTAACAGACGAAGCTAGCGCATCGGGAGATAGATTCTTTGAAGAATTACGGGACGCCGATCCTCACGAGAGCGTACTTGGGTTAGTCGATGATGAAACAGATGCTGCGATCACAGCTTTTCTCTCAGACGAAGACTAGGTAACTATAGTTATCTAGTCTTTTAGTCTTTCGAAACCTCGATAGAAAGCGTGATCTGTTCGCCGTCGACATTACCTTGATGAATACCTTCTGGCGCATCCGCTATCCCAAAATCGATCGAAAGCGCTAAAACTTGCTCACCTATGTAATGAAGATGGCCTTGTATCGCCTCTCTGATTAGATCTGGCGCATTGATAAGAACGTTTATTCGGTCGGTTACGACTAAATTTTGGTTTTTTCGTGCTTCTTGTATCGCTCGTACGGTATCTCTGGCTCTCCCCTCATTTAGTAACTTATCTGTTACATTCGTATCCAATACGACGACTCCATTAGAAGTCCCTAAAGCGCCAGCAGTAATTCCATCGTTCGCCTCAAGATGGATTACGTATTCCTTCTCTTCAAGAAGGTGAGAACCGACCTGGATTTTTTGGTCGTCTACCCATGACCAATCACCAGATTTCGCTGCTTTAAAGACGTCTTGAACAGCTTTACCAAGTCGAGGTCCGAGGGTTTTCCCATCGGGTTTAAGAACGAATTGTGCATGCGATTCAAGGTCATCTGAGAAAATAACAGATTTGACGTTCACTTCGTCTTTAATGATATCGACATATTGTTCGAGTTTCGAAAAATCATCTCCGGCGATGGTAATGCTATTTAAAGGTAATCTAACTCTTAAGCCTGCATCTTCTCGAACCCGAAGTGTCGTGGAGACAACATCTCGAACAAGGTCCATAGCTCTAACTAAATCAGTATCTTGAGGAAGATCATTCGGGTCGGGCCAATCAGACAAATGGACGCTATGTGTTCCCTCAATGCCGAGATAGATCTCATCTGTAATCATCGGCAAAAAAGGCGCACATGTCTTACAGAGAGTTTCAAGAACGGTATATAGGGTGTCATAAGCAGATTGTTTGTCGGCATCATCGATAGGGCTCGCAGGTGCCCAAAATCGGTCTCGGCTTCTTCGGATGTACCAGTTATTCAATGCGTCAATAAAGGATTTGATTTCAATAGTGGCACCGGGCAAGTCATAGTTATCCATCGCTTCAGTAACGTCTTCTACCATTAGCCGCGTTTTGGCCAGAATATACCTATCCAAAAGATTCGTACTATCAATTTTCGAACTAGCTCGGTAGTTGTCGATATTCGCATAGAGAGTGAAGAACGCGTATGCGTTCCAAATTGGAGTAATTACTTGTCGGACTACGTCATCAATACCTTGATCACTGATCCTAGAGTCACCTCCGCGGACGATATTGGAGGACATAAAGTACCATCGCAAAGCATCGGAGCCCTGTAGTTCAAAGATTTCACTGGGCTCAGTATAATTTCGAAGTTTTTTCGACAACTTCGCTCCATCATCAGCAAGAAGAATCCCATGACATATCACATTTTTAAAAGCTGGCTTTTCAAATAAGGCTCCGGCTAAGACATGAAGTGTATAAAACCAGCCGCGTGTCTGATTGATGTACTCCACTATGAAGTCGGCCGGAAAGTGTTCTTCAAACCAATCTTTGTTCTCAAACGGATAGTGGGCTTGGGCAAATGGCATTGATCCAGATTCAAACCAACAATCGAGAACTTCTGGTACCCGTCGCATCATCGATCTCCCTGAAGGATCATTAGGGTTTGGCCTTACGAGGTCGTCAATGAACGGACGATGGAGATTATCTGGTCTAATGCCAAAATCATTTTCAAGTTCATCCAAACTTCCATAGACATCAATACGGGGATATTCAGGATTATCGCTTTTCCACACTGGAACAGGGGATCCCCAAAACCGGTTACGGCTTATTGACCAATCTCGGGCACCTTCAAGCCATTTCCCAAACCGCCCATCGCGGACATTTGATGGAATCCAGTTGATTTCTTGGTTTATCTCCATCAGCTTTTCCCGAATAGATGTAACTTGCACATACCAGGAAGGCACAGCCTTATAAATAATAGGTGTATCTGTCCTCCAACAATGCGGGTAGTTGTGTTCGTAGCTGTCGTGGCGGATTAATCGACCAGCATCACGCAATGCCCGAATAATTTCAGGGTTAGCTTCAAAAACATTTTTCCCCTCCCATTCGGTTACATCGGCAGTGAAACATCCCTCATCGTCAACTGGAACTACAATCCCTATCCCATTCTCCGAGGCGATCCTTTGATCGTCTTCACCAAATCCTGGGGCAATATGCACCACTCCGGTACCCTCTTCGGTATCGATAAAATCGCCTTCGATTACCTGAAATGCACTTGGATCATAATCAATGAAAAAATCAAAAAGCGGTGTATATTTTCGACCAAGTAAATCTTTCCCCTGAATATTATCAATCACAGTAGCTCCGGGGAACTGGGCACTATAACTCTCAAATGTTTCAGCACCTAGAACAAATAACTCACCGTTGAACTCAAAAACCGAGTAAGAAATATCACTACCCACCGCAAGAGCCAAGTTGCTAGGTAAAGTCCACGGAGTTGTCGTCCAAGCAAGGATTTTCAGATGGCCAGGATCAGAGGGTCTCATTTCCAAATCAAAAGCGACTGTAATGGCCGGATCTTGTCTTGGCCGCGTGGCATCATCAGGACGTATTTCAAAATTCGATAGCGGGGTTTCAGCCCCCCAAGAGTAGGGCATCACTCGATGTGATTCGTATATTAACCCCTTTTCCCATAGCTGCTTGAACGCCCACATCACTGACTCCATATAAGGAAGGTCCATAGTTTTGTAGTCATTCTCGAAATCCACCCAACGGGCTTGCCGTCGAACTATCTCCTCCCATTCGTCGGTATACCTAAGGACAGATTCTTGACAATGATCATTGAACTTCTGAATCCCAAATTCAGTAATAGCAACTCTTCCGGAAACTCCTAGCTGTTTTTCACTTTCCATCTCTGCAGGTAGCCCATGGCAATCCCAACCGAAACGCCGTTCAACCCTTTTGCCGCGCATAGTGTGATAGCGAGGAATCACATCCTTTACATAGCCGGTTAGCAGATGACCATGGTGAGGAAGTCCATTAGCAAAGGGAGGTCCATCAAAAAACACATATTCATTGTCTATAGGCCGGTCTTCAACAGATGACTCAAATGTCTCTAATTCAGACCAACGAGAAAGAACGGATTTCTCTATTTCTGGTAAGTCGGGTTTCGGGCCAACATTTGGATATGGGGTGTCAGATGGATTATCGCTCATAGCTTCACTTGATTTTCGATATGCATAGAGGTTACTCCTGAATTTACCTGATCATATACCTTTACTTCAGGCAAAAAATAAAGGACGTTCGAAAGAAAAAGAACTGAGTTTGCTAATATCACCACAGTTTTGGCAAGTACCCGATAAACTCCACCACCAAACCAATTGGTTGTTTGATCAATAGCTTGTTTGGGAAGAAAAACTTATGGCTCCAGCGAAGAAAACCTCGGCGAAGAAGGCTCCAGCGAAGAAAACCGCGGCGAAGAAGGCTCCAGCGAAGAAAAAACCCTTCGATAAGAAGTTTCTGAATGCACAAAAGGCACTATTGCTCGAAGAGCGAAGCAGGTATGTGCGCTCTGCAGAATCACTTAGGGCAGAAGCCGATGCATTAATTGAAGGACGAGAGCCAGGGGATGTTCAATTCGATGAAGAAGGTGGAGAAGGGGACACGCTAGCTGTAGAAAGAGAAAGAGACCTAGCATTAAGCGCCCACGCTCAAGCAGCTGTTGAAGAAATAGATCAAGCTTTAGATCGACTAAAGGCAGGAACATATGGAGTTTGTGTTGTTTCAGGAAAGTCAATCCCCAAAGAACGTCTTCGTGCTATTCCATGGGCCGCCGAACGCGTAGAGTATAAAACTGGTGGTTTCTTAAGGCGATAGACTTGGGGTTACTGCTATAAAACACATAGGCAGAGATACTATTCTGTCCTTGAATGAGCGACTTCGGTGAAAACTCTATTTGAAAGTAATACGTTGGGAAATCCTCGTAAACATCTCTTAATACCTGCCCTGGTAATCCTTGCTATTGATCAAGTCACAAAAATATTAGCGGTAGCCAAATTAGAAGATCGAGAACCCATTGACCTCTTCTGGACGCTACGGCTAAACGTTATACGAAACAAGGGAGCATCTTTCTCGCTCGGAACGGCTTACACGTCGCTATTAGCAGTCGTAGCGATTCTGGCAGCGATAGCAATCTTTACTCTATCGAAATCAGCAAAGACCCCAGTGTCGTCAGCGTTCTTCGGAGTAGTTTTGGGAGGCGTACTCGGGAATGTAATTGATCGTATCTTTAGAAGCAGGGGTGGGTTTTTAAACGGGGGAGTGGTTGATTTCATTGACTTTCAATGGTGGCCGATCTTTAACGTTGCTGACATGGCACTAGTAGTGGGTTTGCCGATATTGCTTATTTTGAGATTACGGGAAGACCGAGAAGATGGCTGAAGGATCTTCGCCGATTAGTGAATCCGTTCCCGATGCGTTGAATGGAGAAAGAATTGATCGAGTTGTCTCTTTCATAACCGGAGCAAGCCGATCTGTTATAGCCCAATGCATAAAGGACGGGGATGTGCGCCGTAATGGAAGAAAAGTCAATAAAGGATCAGAAAAAGTTGCTTCCGGTGATCAGATAGTCATTTACTCAGCATCGATGTTTGGCTCGGCCGAAGTTAAGCCAGATCCAGAAATCCAAGTACCGATAGTTTATGAAGACGAACATTTTGTTGTCATTGACAAACCATCCGGATTAGTTGTGCACCCAGCAGCTAGTCAAAAAAATAGAACGATGGCTAACGGTCTACTTTCGCTCTATCCAGAAATTGCTAGCGTAGGTGAACCTGAACGGCCAGGGATTGTGCATCGACTGGATAAAGGCACATCAGGGCTTCTAGTTGCTGCACTGTCAAACGAAAGCTACCTTTCACTTACCGCACAGCTCCAACACAGAACAATCGAGAGAATATACACAGCACTAATCATCGGCTCTTTAGAAGCTGAGAAAGGAATAGTCGATGCACCGTTGGGGAGAGATCCCAAAAATCCTGTCAGAAGAGCTGTTATTTCAAACGGTAAGGAGGCTAGAACCCGATACGAGGTGATAGAAAGATTCGAGTCGCCCGAGTATTACACTCTCGTAAAATGTGAACTTGAAACAGGAAGAACCCATCAAATACGAGCCCATTTTTCAGCTATCGGTCACCCAATAGCAGGAGATACCCTCTACGGTGCTTCCAACACGCCCAAGTATCTTTCGCGCCCCTTTCTCCATTCATGCTCTCTAGCTTTCCAACATCCTATTTCTGCCGAACTGCTTCGATTTACCTCTGAAATTCCAGAAGAACTTCAGAAGATATTGGATATGGTCCAGTAATGCTAGATATTGCCGCACCAGATTACTCAGGGGCATGCGTAAGCAACATTGTTCCAGCCTTACTGCAGCACAAGGAAATCGGTCAAGGCTGGATTCCAAACGAAATTCTGGACGCTAATCAGGTAGTGCTCCTTGTATTGGACGGATTGGGATACAAACAGTTCCAAAGATATAAACACCTTCTCCCCTCATTATCGCAGTTTCACGAAAACGAAATCAGTACTGTTTTTCCTACGACTACCTCTACAGCGCTGACTTCGATCACCACCGGAAGCACACCCGGAGAACATGGAGTAGTGGGATACAAAATACGTGTAGGTACTCAAACACTGAATATTCTTCGTTGGACAACTGAGAGTGGTCCTGCTCACCTTGATGTAGAGCCCGAACAATTCCAGCCAATAATTCCATTCAACGGAACAAATCCCACTGTAGTATCTCCTGCAGCTTTTGTTGATGGTGGATTTACAAGTGCNCACCTACGGTTCAGTAAATATGCGGGATATTGGATGTCCAGCTCAATCGCAACAGAAATCGGCGATGCTCTTCGTAATGAAGACCCGTTCGTTTACGCCTACTATGACGGACTTGATAAGATTGGCCACATCAAGGGTTTCGGCCCGCACTATGAAGCAGAACTTAGGCATATTGACCACATTGTCGAATCGGTAGTTAATGAACTCCCCAGCGGAACTGCTCTTGTTGTAACAGCTGATCACGGGATGGTTCAAATAGGAGACAACCTTACAGAGATCTCCCCAACCGTCTTAGAAATGACGACAGGTATATCCGGAGAAGCCCGATTTGTATGGCTCCATTCAAAAGAAAAAGAGACAGAAAGTATTCATGATAAGGCTACGGAGGCGCATGGAGAAATAGCATGGGTGTTTACCAGAGAAGATATTCTGGGTCAGGGTTGGTTCGGTAGAGAAGTCTCTGATGTTGCGCTAGCAAGGTTAGGTCAAGTAGCACTAGTCGTTCATGCACCAACAGCGTTGGTCCCAGATAAAAATTCCGGCCCCAACTTAGTTGCTAGACATGGTTCTGTAACAGATGAAGAAAGGCTAGTCCCACTACTTACCCTAAAGACTGGATAATAATTTCATCACGCCACAAAGGAAGGTACGATAAGGCCATGAGCGAAAATCCCGAACATGTAACTGTTGAACAAACGGAGCTTCTTGACGATGAAAGTCCAGATGCTGCTCCCGAAGGAGAATTTATCGAGCAACCAGCGAAGGTTATGCGAGTTGGCTCGATGTTAAGGCAGTTGCTCGACGAACTTCGAGAAGTTGCCCTTGATGAAGGGAGNAGAGACAGGATGCGGGAGATCTATGACAGTTCAGTCAAGGAACTAGGTTCGGCATTGTCTCCTGATCTAAGTGATGAATTAGATCGGATCACCTTACCGTTCGGTGACGAAGAGACTCCGAGTGAAGCGGAGCTTAGAGTCGCTCAGGCCCAGCTTGTCGGCTGGCTCGAAGGCTTGATTCAGGGCATTCAAGCAACTCTTTTTGCCCAGCAAATGGCCGCCCAACAACAACTAGCAAATATGCGTTCTGGCGGAGCGCTACTACCCGGAGCTCCTCTTCAATCGGGCGAGAATGACGACTCTGAAGATGATCCAGAAAGCCGTCCAGGAACTTATCTATAAGCGTTGGCGTAAATCCTTCTCCTGAGCTAGAAAGAGAAGATGAATAACAGATATGTAATTTGTTATTCAATAATGTTTCCTTAGGTCTGCGGGAGTAGCGGTAGCAGTGGTGAAGTCTTTTACTCATCTTCATGTACACACAGAATATTCGATGCTTGATGGAGCCTCGCGTCTCGAAGAACTCGTAGATGCAGCTGTCCAAGATAATCAAAAGGCACTTGGAATTACTGATCATGGAAACATGTACGGAGTTTTACCTTTTTACCGGACCTGTATTGATAAAGGAATTAAGCCCATAATCGGAACTGAGGCCTATATGGCTTATGAATCCAGATATGAGCGGCCAAGACGTGGAAAAGGTGGAGTTGACGATTCAGGAGGAAATACAGATGAAGGGCGGAAACTTTACTATCACCTAACGTTACTGGCGGAGAACAACACCGGATACAAAAANCTAATTCAACTGGCAAGTCGAGCGTTCATGGAAGGCTACTACTACAAACCCAGAGTTGATTGGGAAGTCCTTAACGATCACAGTGAAGGTGTGATAGCAACCACGGGTTGCTTAGGAGGGCAAGTATTACAAGCGCTTATGCGGGATGATGAAGAAGAAGCATACGAAAAAGCAGGAAGGTTGCAAGAAATATTCGGACGAGACAATATGTTTGTTGAACTCCAAGACCATGGGATACCAGAGCAAAAGAGAACTAATCCAGCCTTAGTGCGTATAGCAGGNAAGCTTGGTGCACCTTTACTCGCGACAAACGATTNCCACTACACGCATCAGCATGACCACGTCGCCCATGACGCCCTCCTATGTGTGCAAACCGGATCTCTCATTAGCGATACCAATAGGTTGAAATTTCACGGCGATCATCATTACTTGAAAAGTGCTGCGGAGATGCGACACTTGTTTGGATCCATCGAAGTTGCTTGCGACAATACTTTATGGATTGCTGAAAGGGCTAATGTCGAAATTGAATTCGGTAATCCGCTTCTTCCTGATTTTCCACTACCGGATGGGTTTGCAGACGAAGACGAATACCTCCAACATTTAACTCTAAAAGGAGCCAAAGACCGTTGGGGAGAGAACCTCCCGGCCGAAATCGCAGATCGCCTAACCTATGAGCTCAAAGTAATTAGCGACATGGGTTTTTCCGCTTATTTCCTAATCACATGGGATTTGATCAGGTATGCCCGAGATAACAATATCCGGGTAGGTCCAGGTCGGGGTTCTGCTGCTGGTTGTGCGGTAGCTTACTCCCTTTACATCACTGATCTGGATCCGATCAAATATGATCTGCTGTTCGAAAGATTCTTAAACCCTTCACGCATATCAATGCCCGACATCGATATGGACTTTGATTCAAGGTACAGAGATGAAATGATCAGTTATGTTGCTCAGCAGTACGGCAGGGACCACGTAGCTCAGATCATTACATTTTCTCAAATCAAGGCTCGTGCAGCGGTTCGAGATGCAGCAAGAGTACTTGACAAGCCCTACGCCCTCGGCGACAGGTTAGCAAAAGCTGTCCCACCGCCTGTGATGGGTCGAGATACTCCATTGCACGCCTGTATTCAAAAAGACGAAAAATACCTTGACGGATTTAAGGCAGCAGCAGAACTTCGAGACATGGTAAATGCTGATCCGGAAGCAAAACAGGTCGTTGATGTCGCATTGGGATTAGAGGGCCTGCGACGTCAAGACTCAGTCCACGCTGCTGGAGTGGTGATCACTAAAGAACCCCTAACCGAATATCTTCCTATTCAAAGAAAGCCAGAAAAAGGTAAGGATATCGAAGAAGCTCCTGTGGTTACTCAATACGAAATGCAGGCAGTTGAAGATTTGGGATTGCTTAAAATGNATTTTCTCGGTTTGAGGAACCTTGATGTGATAAGCGACACTCTCGAATTAATTAAGGTAACAACTGGTGAAGATTTAGATATTGACGGGGTTCCACTCGATGATAAAAAAACTTACGAGATGCTATCTGCTGGCAATTCCATTGGAGTATTCCAGCTTGAGTCACCACCGATGCGATCCCTAATGCGCTCTCTTGCACCATCAAAGTTCGAAGATGTGGCAGCTCTGGTTGCCCTCTATAGGCCAGGTCCTATGGCGGCAAATATGCATAATGACTATGCAGACAGAAAAAATGGAAGGCTACCTATCCAATATTTCCACCCTGATGCTGAAGATCTACTTTCTGATACGTATGGCTTGATGATTTATCAAGAGAGCGTCATGAGAGTGGCCCAGAAGTTCGCAGGCTACTCATTGGCAGACGCTGATTCACTTCGCAAAGCAATGGGNAAAAAAATTCGTGAAGCCATGGAGAAAGAGCGAGAACGATTTGTTTCTGGAATGGTTGAGAACGGTTACGACGAAGAATTAGGGACGGAAGTTTTCGCCACGATTTCTCAATTCGCTGATTATGCGTTCAATAAAAGCCACAGTTATGGGTATGGATTCATTGCGTATCAGACTGCATTCCTAAAGGTAAATTATCCGACCCAGTATATGTCTGNGCTACTTACGAGTGTAAAAAAGGATAAAGATAAACCAGCGGTTTACCTTAACGAATGTCGGATGATGGGAATCGATGTTGTAGTTCCGGATATCAATAGGGCGCAAATGAACTATTTCCCCGAGCTTGACACAGAAGGAAGCAAAGGAAGCATTGTTTTCGGTTTGTCGGCTATTAGAAATGTCGGAGAAGGCCTCGTGAAGCTTCTTCTTGAAGAGCGAGATGCAAATGGAAACTTCGAAAGTTTCTATGACTTCTGCGAACGCGTCGACATGCAAGTTCTCAATCGCCGTGCAGTAGAAGCACTAATCAAAGGTGGCGTATTTGACGGACTTGGACACACACGTCAAGGGTTGTTAGGAGTATTCGAGCGAATAGTTGAACAAGCCGTTAGCCGCCGCCGCGAACGAGATATGGGAGTAATGACGCTATTCGATTCTCCATCAGATGATGAGAGCGTTTTCGATGAGACTATTGAAATACCAGATATAGAATTCGAGAAATCTCAACGTCTCGCATACGAAAAAGAAATGTTAGGACGATACATCTCTGACCATCCCCTAAGTGGATATGAGCAGTTACTTCGGCGAAAATGCAACTTTACCACTACGTCTGGGGATGCTTCTGAAGAGGGCAAGATAGTGATTGCAGGGGGTGTAGTCACTGATCTGCAAAAAAAATGGACTCGTAGAGGTGATCTGATGGCAAGCTTTACGCTCGAAGACTTGGAAGGAACTATCGAAGTAATTGTTTTCACCAAAGTAATGGCTGATGTTGGGCACAAAATCATTGAAGATGAACCTATTCTAATCACTGCAAGAATAGATAAACGTGACGACAATGCAAAGCTAATTTGTTTAGAGATAGATCAACTCCAAACAGGCTCAAACGAAACTTTAACTTCATTGGAAATACGCGTTCCGGCAACTGGGGTAACAGGGATTCATTTGGAGCGTTTGTCAGGACTTCTCAAGGACCACGATGGAGATTGTGATGTCTATCTTCACTTGGGAGATAAGAAAATATGGCTGGGCCCTGACTTCCGAGTCGAACCCCACTCCGGATTACTGGGAGAAATTCGTGTTCTTCTAGGAGCCGAATCAATTCGTTAATCTCAAGTTGCATAAAATCCCAAATGCGGCTGAAATAGAAGTTGAGGTCAAGTGCCCTTGCGGAGAGATATGGCATTCGAAATAGAAACAAAAGACTGCACTGCAGTAACAGATGCAGAATTAGGGGAGTTAGAAGCCATTGCTGCAGAATCCCCTCGTGCGTTTTCTATGGGCCTGCTCTCAAAACAGGCCGAAGAGTGGGTTCTCCTTACAACAGCTAGAGAGGATGAAAAATTACGCGGCTACGTGTTCTATACCTTAGAAAGAATTGGCGGTACTCCGGCAGTTGTCATGGGCCTAGCATCAGTAGAGCGAAATAACCGAAGGGCCACCACGCTTCGCTCCCTTATGTCGGAAATTTATCATAGAGCTCTGATGGCATTCCCTGATGAGGATGTAGTCTTCGGTACCCAACTTATCAATCCAGGGGCATTTGAAATATTTCAGGATTTAGAGCAAGAACTTCCAAGATCAGGCCACAAAGTCTCAGGTGAAGAGAGAGCGTGGGGTAGAAGATTTGCAAAAAGATTAGGCATTTCCTCTCTCGCTTATGATGACCGAACATTCCTTGCGTTAGGGGATGGCTCCACACCTCGAATATTCGATTATGAAAGCCCTAAAGAAGAAAAAACAAGCCCAGATGTGCAAGAACTATTTAAGGAATTACATACTAAAAACGGGGATACATTAATCGCCCTTGCATGGGCCATGGCTGAGCGTTTAGAGAAACTTGGAAGCTAGTCAAAATAATTCTTTCAAGGACTTCACCCAACTTGTTCGAGGGCGAAGAATGACTCGGGACTTCACCGATGTCAGTATCGATATTTCGACCGTAGATGGGTTGCTTAGATCAGCCCAATTTGGACCACGGGCAGGAAATACTGATGCTATCGAATTCCTCGTACTCGAGAAAAAAGAAGTTGAACAATACTGGGAAACAACGTTTAGTGAGGAGAATAGAGCTGACTTTGCCTGGCCCAATTTATTTAACGCCCAAGTTTTNATTCTTGTNTGGGTTAATCCAGACAAATATGTCAGCAGGTACGCCGAGGCGGACAAAAGAAAAAGCGGACTTGGAGATGGAATCACCTCATGGNCGACCCCATATTGGTGGGTAGACGGTGGGATGGCGGCGATGACTATCCTACTCGGAGCTCAAGCTGCTGGCTTGGGGGCACTATTCTTCGGCCTCTTCGAACATGAAAAAAACGTAAAAAGTAGATTTGGCGTCCCAGAACCCTTTAAGTCAGTGGGAGCGATTGNATTGGGGGAAGCATCAACTAAACAAAAAAAGAGTATGTCAACGAAGCGAGATAAACAGAAATTTAACGATGTGGTTCATAGAGGCCGTTGGACTACTTGATGCTCTCAAGCGAAAATGCGCTAAGCTCGGATTGCAGATAGGTGGGTTTATGGCTGGATCAGAAGCAACTGAAACTAAACAGCAGGTGCCTTTCGTCGACTACTTAATATTGGAAGAATTTCCATACCTTCAAGCGAATGAGTGCCAGAGCTGCAAAGCACGATTTTTCGATAGACGAAATGCTTGTGCAAGTTGCTTTGGTAATGATTTTAAAAAAGTAAAAGTCGCAACCTCGGGACAAGTAACGAGCTTTACAATCGTCGAAATGGGACCGGTGCCTTATGTCTCGGCAATAGTTGATTGTGAAGGTACTCCGGTACGGTGCACTCTCGTTGGGGTTGAACCCACGCCAGAAGCAGTGCAGCTTGGAATGAAAGTTGAATTAACGACTTATTCCATGGGAACAGATACTGAAGGAACGGAAGCGATAGCGTTCGGTTTTCAACCAACGAAATAAATGAAACTTCAATAAAGGAGCAGTAGTGGGATCAGAAGATATTTGGATAATAGGTTCGAACATGACCAAGTTCGGCAAACACCCTGAAAAGGATGTCGTGGATCTAGCCTCAGAGGCGAGCATCGCTGCTCTTCGCGNTGCAGAAATGTCAATGACCGATATTGGAGTTATAGGGGTCGGAAACTTGATGAACGCCGGGGCGGGAATCGGACAGCAATTACAAAAACAAATTGGACAAACAGGTATCCCTGTCTTTAATGTCTCAAATGCTTGCGCCACCGGAGCTACTGCTCTTCGTGTAGCTATTATGGCTGTCAAGGCGGGAGAAACTGACGTCGGGATGGCCGTAGGGGTTGAAAAACTCGCTGGTGCCGGACTTCTTGGACAGAAAGGCCCAAAACCTAAATCAGAAACTTGGGAACCAAGTGGTCGATTCGGAGCGATCGGTTCTACTGAAGGCCGAATCGGTACCAACATCATGCCGGGNGTATTTGCACAGATTGGGATGGAATATGGGCATAAATATGGAGGAACAAGCTTTGAATTATTTGCAAAAATTTCCGAAAAAAATCATGCACATTCAACATTGAACCCACTTGCCGCCTATCAAAAGCGATTCACATTAGATGAAATCATGAACGATGTGATGATNGCCTACCCCAATACCCGACCTATGTGTTCCGGTAACTGCGACGGTGCTGCAGCAATGATCGTTGTTAACGATTCTAAATTGAAATCGTTGCCTGCTGCTGTCAGGAAAAGGGCAGTAAAAATCTCAGCCTCAGTTTTAACTTCAGATCCGTGGGCTGAAGGCTGCCAAATACTTCCAGATGTAAATACCCTTACACGAAATGCGGCCACACAGGCATACGAGCAAGCAGGAATTGGCCCAGAAGACCTCGATTTGGTCGAACTCCACGATTGTTTCGCAACCGCTGAACTTGTCCACTATGACAATCTGATGCTCTGCGAACAGGGTGGAGCCGTTGACTTCTTCGAATCAGGAGCTTCATGGCGGGACGGAGCCAAACCAGTCAATGTCTCAGGTGGACTTCAATCAAAAGGCCATCCGATTGCAGCCACGGGAATAGCAAACATTCATGAAATCGTCATGCACCTGCGAGGAGAAGCAGGAGACCGACAAATTGAAGGAGCTAAAGTAGGCCTAGCGCATGTTATTGGCCTTGGTTCAGCTTGCGGAGTTCATATTTTAGAAAAGGCTGCCTAGCCGTTCTGTTCTCCTGAGTATGTTCCAANCNCCAGACATTTCCTTCAGGGTCCTTAACAGAGAATTCTCGTGATTCGTAACTATCTCGATCAACAAGCGGATGGACGATCTTCGCCCCAGCAGAGGTGGATCGTTTATACAGTGCATCAGGTTGATCAGTCACGAGATACACAAATGAAGGACCAGTATGTCCGACCTCGAAATCATGCATACCAATATCGCCTAACATGACCCCTCTCCCAAGAGGCCATGTGAGCTGGGCATGAACAATTTTCTTTCCATCCCCGCTAGAGGTAACGAAACTTTCCTCAAAGCCGAAAGCTTCACAGAGGAAGTCGATAAGGGCTCTGCCATTACTACTTCTAAGTATTGGCCAGACTGCAATCCTCATAGCATGACGGTAGCCNATATGAAAGTTTCGATCTAGGCTCCAATTTTTGAGA
The DNA here is from genome assembly GCA_002715405.1 of Acidimicrobiaceae bacterium. GTDB lineage: Bacteria > Actinomycetota > Acidimicrobiia > Acidimicrobiales > UBA8592 > UBA8592. The sequence goes on along the minus strand of PAZD01000025.1, from coordinate 5,908 downwards.
GATCGCAGACGGGGTGTAGTCTTCTAGGAGAATACCAAGGGAGTACAGATGAGCAATAACGAAAAATTCTATATAAACGGCGAATGGATCGAACCACAAGGAGCAGAAACCATCGAGGTCATAAATCCTGCTACCGAAGAAGCTGTTGGAACAATCAGTCTAGGTGGCCATGGTGATGTCGACGCAGCCGTCGCCGCCGCGCAGGAAGCATTCCATTCGTTCTCACAAACTTCAGTTGAAGAACGATTGGAGCTGCTTAACAAGATTACCGAGATTATTGGAGCTCGCTCGGAAGATCTCGCAGCAGCAATTACTTCAGAAATGGGCGCCCCAAACGGTTTAGCAAAAGCCGCGCAAGCTGGAACAGGACTATTTCACTTTGCAACAACGGCAACGATATTAGCTGATTTCCAATTTGAAGAACAAAAGGGAAAGAACCTCATCGTTAAGGAACCAATAGGGGTTGTAGGCATGATCACCCCATGGAACTGGCCGATCAACCAAATCGCTTGTAAAGTCGCTCCCGCTCTAGCAGCTGGCTGCACTATGGTGTTGAAACCATCTGAGGTTGCACCTTTAAATGCGATAATTTTCGCAGAAATAATGCACGAAGCTGGAGTTCCCGCTGGTGTATTTAACCTAGTCAATGGTGACGGGCCGACAGTCGGGGCGTATATGTCTTCCCATCCTGGAATAGACATGATGTCATTTACAGGATCAACTAGGGCCGGAATCGAAGTCGCAAAGAATGCAGCTCCGACAGTTAAGCGCGTAGCTCAAGAACTTGGAGGTAAATCAGCGAATATCATTCTCGATGATGCGAATCTTGAGGAAGCAGTAGGTCGTGATGCGTTTGGCATGTGTATGAACTCTGGTCAATCCTGTAACGCCGGAACAAGGATGCTGGTGCCACATTCCCAGATGGAAGCTGCTACAGCTATAGCGAAAGCTTCAATGGAGGCAGTAACAGTCGGAGATCCTACAAGTGATGGAACTACTATCGGCCCCGTCGTTTCAGAAATCCAATGGAACAAAATACAGGGGCTTATTCAAGCCGGTATTGATGAAGGAGCTGAGTTGGTTTGCGGAGGAACTGGCAGACCAGAAGGTCTAGAGACAGGCTTCTACGTAAAGCCAACGCTCTTTGCAAACGTTACAAACGATATGGAGATAGCCCAAGAAGAGATATTCGGCCCAGTGCTCGTTCTGATCGGGTATGACGATGATGAAGAGGCGATCAATATTGCTAATGACACCGTATACGGGCTCGCCGGTTATATCTCTGGAAGCCATGAGCGGGCGGNCAACGTCGCACGGCTTATTCGAACTGGGAATATGCATGTAAATGGTGCCGGCCCAGATTTTACCGCCCCATTTGGTGGGTATAAGCAGTCAGGGAACGGCAGAGAATGGGGACCGTATGGCTTAGAAGAATTCCTCGAAGTAAAGGCAATTCTTGGAGGAGTTTCTTCCTAAGATTAAACATGAAACCCATATCGAAAGTTAGCCTATGGGTAGAAGGAGCGCGACCGAAAACTATACCAGCTGCGGTTGTTCCCGTTCTGGTAGGAACCTCATCCGTCGATACAGACTTAAACCTATATCGATTTCTTCTAGCTCTTGTAGTTTCGATATCTCTTCAAGTCGGGGTTAATTATGCCAACGATTATTCCGATGGGATTCGGGGAACTGACAAAGATCGTGCCGGCCCGAGGCGGCTCGTCGGCTCTCAACTAATTAATCCGGAAAAAGTCAAATTAGCGGCAGCCCTTTCATTTCTCTTAGCTGCTATTGCAGGCTTACTCCTTGCAGTGGCTGTAAGTTTATGGTTGATAGCAATTGGCTGTCTTGCAATTCTCGCCGCATGGTTTTATACGGGAGGTTCAAAGCCATATGGGTACTCTGGTTTCGGAGAGATTTCTGTTTTTATTTTTTTCGGACTTGTAGCAACGGTAGGATCTGCGTTCGTTCAATCTGAAAGGGTTGAAACTACAGCGATTTTATGCAGCATTGCTGTAGGGTTTTTGGCTACAGCTCTTCTAGTAACCAACAATCTAAGAGATATTGAAACTGACTCGAATACAGGTAAGCAGACACTAGCTGTACGATTAGGAAGATCAGGAACACAAACGCTCTATGCTTTTCTACTTATCGGCGCTCTAGCACTTAATGTTCTAATAGCTTTTCTATATACATACTTGGCGTTGATTGTCCTAGTCTCCTTACCCCTAACTTTGAAATTGTCCTACGACGTATACTCCAAATTAGAATCCACAAACCTCATTAAAGTTCTAGAAAATACAGCCAAACTGCACTTATTATCAGGACTCCTACTTTCTATAGGGTTGGTTCTTGGTCTTTGAATTATCCCAACTGGTGGATTTCTAGACGGTTTCCTGAAGGGTCATGAAGAAAGGATTGCAGAGCAGATCCCAAACCATTGGGGACTGTTACAGCAACGCCTGCATCGGAGAGGGCTTTGCATACCTCATGAATATCTTCAACTAGAAAAGCCAGATGTTGCCCATTATCTTCAGGGACTTCCCCTTTCCTAAGATGGATTTGTCTTCCATCTTCTGCTTCAAGCCAGGCTCCCGACATACTGGTCGGCTTGGCGATTTCAATTAAGCAAAAGAATCTGGTATAGAAATCCTTAGCAGCTTTAACGTCAGTCACATTTAAAGTGATGTGATGTATGCCCAAGATCATGGCTTTACCTAGACCTTTTCTCCGGAAATTAATTGGGCAGAACCTGGAGTCAAAAGCTTTCGTTGCACATGTTCGAACCCAGCTTGTTCAATCATTTGAATAATCTCTGGGTATGGCGGCAGATAAGAAAATGACTTTGGTAGATATGAATAGGCAGACTTATCTGAAAAAAATCCACCGACTTTAGGAACAATCCGGTCAAAATATAAATGATGACCCCAATTCAAGAGACGATTCTCGGGTTCCGCAACGTCCAGAAATCCTATTTTTCCTCCCGGCTTTAGTACTCGTGCAACTTCTTCAAAGAATGCTGGTAATTCAGTCAAATTTCGTAAGGCAAATCCACACGTCGCTCCATCAATCGAATTGCTTCGAAGGGGCAGTTGTAATACATCCGCTTGGGTAAAGCGGGAAAAGGACCGAGAGGCTTTGAGCATTCCGAAGGAAAAATCAAAACCTATAGGGATCATTCCAGACTTTTCTAATTCGATGCAGAAATCTCCCGTGCCACAAGCAAGATCCATAACTATTGACTCAGGGGGGAGTGAGAGAGCTTTGACCGTTTTCTTTCGCCAGCGAACGTCAAGTCGTAAGGTCATGATCCTGTTGACGAAATCATACCGTGGGGCTATCAGATCAAACATTTCTTGGACTGCCTTCGATTTTTCTTCTCCCTGTGGAAGCTGATTATGCTCAAGATCCATTTTTAATGCCATCCTTTTATAAATTCGTCAAAGGGGATTTACAGGTTTCTTCACTTTGGCGCTTCTAAACACAGTATCGGAAAGCACGATTTGTAAGGAAGTGGGAGAATCCAATTTCCTGATAGATGTGCAACGCTGGGGCATTGTCTGATTCGACATAGAGCATTCCAGTTTCTATTCCCACGGATGATAGGTAGTTAAGTCCCGCCTCAGTCATTGGTTTTCCTAGCCCCTTCCCGTGAAATGCAGGGTCAATGGCAATAGCGTAGATCTCACCAAGGGCTGGAGAAGACTCAGCGTGTATTTTGGTCCAACAAAAACCTGCTAGCTGATTATCGATCTCATATAGAAGGAACCCATCTAAATTAAACCATGCCTCCTCCTTTAATTTCTCAAAACCTGATTTGTCCAAATCACCTTGCTCGGGGTGCCAAGCGAAAGCTCTACTATTAACAGCAAGAAAGGCTTTGTCATCAGCGCCATCCTCAAATTTTCGGGTTTTGAGTGTTGATCGATGGACAGGCAAGGTACATCGGAGTTGAAGAAGGTCCCGATAGGGTTCAAAGCCGGAAGATTTGATAAGGTCAGCGTCGGTATCTTGCGAATTCTCGATCCATAACTGGATTTCCTGTCCTTTCTTAAGCTCCGAAAAGTCTGAAGTATGAAGTAGATCAAATATCTCTTGCTTCAGGGCGTCTCGTTCATGACCATCAGTAACGGTCACTGAAGCCGCAAATGGCTTTGGTGCGTTTGTTGAAGTAACAATTGCCATATCTCCAAACTATCGTCCGATACCTGATGTATGTTGACATTATGGCAAGACCTCGAACTCCTAAAGGTCGGTGTATGCGGACCCATCAAGAATTAAAGGGAGAGTACCCTGACGCTGAGTGCGAATTGAACCATAAGAACTCCTTCGAATTGCTTGCGGCGACAATCCTCTCAGCGCAAGCAACAGATGTGTCTGTAAACAAAGCCTCACCGAATTTGTTTAAGCGGTTTCCAGATCCGGAAGCACTTGCAGTAGCCAATATAGAGGAAGTAGAAGGTTTCATAAATAGTATTGGTCTCTTTAGAGGCAAAGCCAAAAATCTGGTAGGTATGTCTCAACGACTGGTCGAACATTTCGACAGTAAAGTCCCTGAGTTAATGAGCGACTTAGTTTCCTTACCAGGAGTAGGAAGAAAAACAGCAAATGTAGTTCGCAGCGTTGCATTAGGGCTACCAGGGCTTCCAGTTGATACCCATGTCGGGCGTTTGTCTAAGCGATTGGGGATCACTGATGAAACCGATCCTGTCAAAATCGAATCAGCGCTTAACCCAATGATTCCAGCTGCAGAACGAGGGGAATTCAGCCTAAGAGTAATCCTTCATGGCCGGCGAGTGTGTTTCGCACGAAAACCAAGTTGTGATGTTTGTGTACTCAGTTATTTTTGTCCAAGCGCCTTTACGTTCTGAGATCCGCTGCAGCTCTTCGGAGCCTGCGGTTAGCTGAGATCAAAGCTCTTTCTACTTCGAAAAGCTCATGGGCGCAGCTTTCAAAATTAGAAGTTTCCATCTCTTTCGCTACCGCTACGATTCGGGATACAAGGTCGTCAATTTGAAACCCCGCCGATGAGATTTCTGCTAAACCTTGCTCTCGTTTTTGATTGTTATTATCCATAATCTCCTTCTTAGCGGAAAAGTGTTCCCAAAGTAGTCTTTCCCGCGTATACCGTAGAAGGTATGTTAAATAAACTTGACCTTTCTAAAGTTGCTACCAAGGATCTTCCTACGTCATTGCCGCGACCATCCGTTGACCTAATGAAGCCTCATCAAGTGGTTTCAGAGATCATAGAAAGGGTTAAATCTGATGGGGATGGTGCCTTAATCAAGTACGCCGAAGAATTTGATGGGGGAGCACCTAACTCACTGCTTATTTCCGAAACTGCAATCGAATCAGCTTGGGAATCTATTACTACCGAACTGAGGAAAGCCCTTGAAGACGCAGGGTCTCGCATCCGAAGTTTTCATCAAAGTCAGGTCCGAGATTCAGAAACTACACAAAACGGTGGGATCACCATTGAAACCAAGCAGCAGCCCGTTCGCAGGGCAGGCTGCTATGTTCCAGGTGGACGAGCCGCTTACCCGTCAACTCTGCTTATGACAGCGATCCCAGCCAAGGTAGCTGGAGTGGAAGAGGTGGTGGTGTGCGTGCCGCCAGATGCTTCAGGGTCTGTCAATATAGCCACACTGGCTGCAGCAAAAGTAGCAGGAGTGTCGTCTGTTTATGCTGTGGGCGGCGCTCAGGCTATTGCAGCTATGGCTTACGGAACTGAGACAATCCGGCCAGTTGATGTAATCGTTGGACCGGGAAACATTTATGTTGCAACTGCGCAAAGGCAGGTTTCCGGTGATGTTGGTATAGCCTCAGCTTTTGCTGGGCCCTCAGAGATAGTTGTAATAGCTGATGGAAGTGCGACGGCGCGATTTGCAGCGATAGATCTTATTGTTCA
>PAZD01000024.1 GCA_002715405.1 Acidimicrobiaceae bacterium | reverse complement strand
CAAAAATCTCTCACATGATTTAAATCATGAGTTGATATCAAAATTGTTCTACCTTCTTGACTGAATTGAAGAAACAATTCAGACATAAGTTTTTCAGTGCGAACATCAACACCTGAAAAAGGTTCATCCAGAAGCAAAACAGATGCTCTTTGTGCGATGGCACGAGCCAAGAAAGCTCTTTTACGTTGTCCACCAGAAAGAGTCGCCGCATACTCATCTCGCATATGGGACAAATTAAATTTCTCTAACAAGGCCTCAGCTTTTTGGAGTACTTGCTGTTCCTGCTTTTTCCATTTAGTTGGAACTAGCGCATATCGAAGAAGCTCTCCACGTTGTTCAGGGGCTCCTAAAAGCATATTGTCTAGAACCGTCATCTTCGCAAGAGATTTGGTTAACTGAAAAGTTCGGACCATACCTTTATTTGCGATCTGATACGGTCGCAGGCCAGAAAGATCGGTTGCAAAAGATTGTGCCTTCGCAAGTTGATGAAATGTCCACTTTCCAGAGTCAGCCTTATCAAAACCTGTTATTAGATTAAACAGTGTGGTCTTTCCTGCTCCGTTTGGACCGATGAATGCAGTAATGATTCCACGTTGAACTTCAAGATGATCAATATCTACGGCGCGTAGCCCACCAAAAGAACGAACTATATTATCAATTTTCAAAATTGGATCTGGCTTTATTGATCCTGGATTGGGTTCAAAATTTTCCAATTCTGAGGCGTTGTTATCGGACATCGATTTGTGCCTCCTCTTTTTTCCCAACAAGACCTTGGGGTCTCCAAATCATCAAAGCAGCTAGCATAATTCCCATTACGACCATCCGTACACTGGCAATATCGTTGGATTCAAGTATTGCTTCAGGGATCCATCCGGAATCTACCATTTGTCGAAGAAGTTCCTCGATGAAAACAATGATAAACCAGAAAGTAATAGCTCCAATGACAGGTCCCCACACTGAAGCTGCACCACCCAGAATTAAAACGGTCCAGATAAAGAATGTTGTTTGAGGTTTAAACTGCTGCGTCTCTACAAATCCTGTGTTCAGCGATCTAGTAATTCCAGCAAGTGCTACGATCATCCCGCCGATAATTAAACTTTGGAGTTTGTATGAGAAGACATTCTTCCCTAAAGCCCGAGCTGCATCTTCGTCCTCTCTGATTGCTTTGATAACCCGACCCCAAGGAGAACGCATTAATGCCCAAATCAACAAGGTAGCGAGCATAACTAAGGTCCATCCAAGTATCATCACCCAAAGTGTTTGTTCATCAAATCTCAAACGCCAAAATCCATACATGCCGTCATTAATTGGGTTCCAATCAATAGTAACGACATCAGCAAAGGAAACATTTGCGTTCCTGTCTTCGATACTTGGAAGTCCGAAGGGGCCGCCGGTTAAATCGAGGAGTCTTTGAGATCGGAATGAAATACGGAGCACTTCTGCAATGGCGATTGTAGTAATTGCGAGGTAGTCGGCACGTAATCGTAGAGAAGGAAGTCCGATACTCAAAGCAATTCCAACGGCAAATACTAAGCCCGCTGCTATTGCAAGTAATAGTGATCCACCTAGCCAACCTTGAGTGAAGAAAATAGCCATCCCATAAGCTCCAGCTGCCATAAAGGCAACTACCCCGAAGTTAAGAAGGCCCGTATAGCCATAATGCAAATTCAGTCCTACAGCTGCTAATGCGAATGTTGCCGCTTGGACTCCTATAGACGTTCGTAACGCCAATCCAAATAGTTTGCTTATATCGATACCAGCGAGAAGATTTAAAATCATGGCACTACCCAAGCCTCTCACGAACGCCAAGAATGCCTTGTGGTCTAACGAGGAGCACTACAACCAGAACTACCAAAGCGATTAAAAACTTCAAGTCATTATCAAGCCAGAACGTTGATGTTTCTGAAGCTATACCTATCGCTAGACCACCTACCATTGCTCCGTATGCAGTACCTAAGCCTCCTAAAGTAACAGCAGCGAAAATAAGGAGAAGCATCTTCTCTCCCATCTGCCATTCAACCACCTGAGTGAGCCCGATCATAATGCCCCCGAGGCCTGCCAAAGCGCTTCCAAAAATCCAAACCCACATGATTGTTCGGTTCACGTCTATCCCTGATGATTCAGCTAATGCCGGATTATCGGAGACAGCACGCATAGATGTCCCTAATTTTGTTCGTTGTAGAAGAACCCCAACAATAACAAGAGTGACAAACGCAATCGAAATAATGAAGTAGTCCTTGGGTGGAAGTTCGATTGGGCCGAGCGAAACCCCACTTTGAATCTTAAATGATTCATATGTTTGCGGTTCTGCCCCATGGTAGATCAACATGAGGTATCGCATGAGAAAGGCGAGCCCAATCGAAACGACCATAAGAGAAATATTCGTCATTTTCCTACGTCTCAGCGGACCAAAGATGCCCTTTTCCAAAAAGAGCCCTAAAAAACCACCTATTAGGACGGCTAAGATAATTGCTATTGGAAATAATCCTCCTGTCAACCCAAAAGACGATTCAAGAACAAGAGCTATCACAGCTCCGAACGCCATCATCATCTCTGAGTGAGCGAAATTGACCAGACCCGTAACACCAAAGATTAAGGAAAGNCCTATCGAGGCTAAAGCAACAAGTAGACCAACCTTTAATCCACTGACCATCCGATTGAGAAGTCTTTCCCACGTAGGTGGTATCTCGAGAATAGGTTTCTCATCCGCTCCCGTAAGCTGGAACCCTACAGATTTCGTCCGTATCTCTTCCACAATTACCGTAACCTCAGATGAAGCTCCTTCCTTTACTGAGATTCCCTCTGGGAGGGGGCCGACAAGTTTCACTGTGAATTCTCCGAGTGAAGGAATCGGTATCTCCCACTTACCATCATCTCCAGTCGCAACTGATCCTACTTCTTGACCAACCGCATCCACGATCGTGATAGTAACTTCAGGAATAACCTCCCGGCCCACTCTAACCGTCCCGCGGAATATAGCATCATCACTTAAAGCAGAAGCGATAAAGGGAAATGCCAGGCTGGCGCAAAACGCAGCCAATCCCAAAATAAGTATCCCACGCACTCTTTTTGTCACAAAAGGACTTTAATCGTCAGAAACGCATCTTCCTAACCCCAATGAGTAAAAGCAGTTTTCAGTTCTACTTCGTTTTCGATTAACGATTCCAACCCGCATCTGAAATATGCCGCTCTTCAAAGAAAAGGCACCCATCCGGGCAACCAAATGGTGTTTCTTCATTGCAACCTATTCTGCATCGTTGCACTATTTCGTCAGACTGCAACGTTCTACTGCTGTAATGCCTACAATCCTCGCGAATCCCCATTTCTTTATTTTCACCTTTGTTGAACCGACTTACAAGTAAATATGCACAAGAGTTAACACTCTTGAAACAATTCAGAAATCTCTTTCGATTACCATTCAGAAGAATTGCTTTTACAGGCACTTTTCTTTGATAGGTGTCAACAGAAATAGAGAAGGGAACAGTATGGAAACAGGTGATATGGCGTGGATGCTGATTTCAACAGCACTTGTCGTCTTTATGGTGCCAGGNCTGGCGTTGTTCTATGGAGGTATGGATAGATCTAAGAATGTGCTGAATATGCTCAATATGAACATGTACTGCCTAGGGATCGTCCCATTACTTTGGGTGACATTTTCATGGACTTTAGGAAATAGTTCAGATGGCTCAGGATTTTGGGGCGGCGATCTCATTGGAAATTGGGATCAATTTGGACTCGATGGGCTCAATTTAGATGCAGAATCCTTAATCTTTGTTGCTTTTTTAATGACCTTTGCGTCAATTACCCCCGCATTGATATCTGGTGCTGTCGCCGACCGAATGAAATTCTCAGCATGGGTGATTTTTGTCCCAATTTGGACCCTAATTGTGTATACCCCAGTTACCTATTGGGTTTATAGCGGATGGCACCATGAAATGGGAGCTATCGACTTTGCTGGAGGTACCGCCATCCACATTAATGCTGGTGCGGCCTCACTTGCTTTAGTCATGGTTCTTGGGAAACGTAAAGGGTGGCCTAGCGAATCGTCACCACCGCATAACCTTCCTCTTGTCATGCTTGGAACCGGTATTCTCTGGTTCGGCTGGTTCGGGTTTAACGCCGGTTCCGCCGGAGCTGCTAATGGACAGGCTGTACAAGCGTTACTGAACACTTTTGTTGCTGCTGCGGCCGGCATGATCGGGTGGATGCTGATTGAACGATATCGAGATGGAAAAGCGACAACGCTCGGCGCTTGTTCAGGTGTTGTCGCAGCATTGGTCGCCATTACCCCCGCTGCAGGGTATGTCGGAGGCCTAGCAAGTGTGATCTTCGGGCTCGTAGCAGGAATTGGTTGCTATTTCCTTATCGGGCTGAAGAATAAATTCGGATACGATGACTCCCTTGACGTAGTTGGTGTCCATGGTGGCGGAGGAATTATNGGAGGNCTTCTCCTCGGCCTATTTGCNGATAACTCAGCTATTAACAGTGAGCCAGGAGGATTCCAAGACGGGGTATTCTTTGGCGGCGGCGGAGAACTTTTCATTGANCAGCTGGCTGCTATGGGATCGGTAATCGCCTTCTCCTTCATCCTGACATTCGCCATTGCGAAAGGTCTTGATGCAACGATTGGACTTCGAGTCTCTGAAGAGGATGAAGTAGCAGGTCTTGACCAATCGCAACACGCAGAAACCGCATACAACGTCTAAAATAAATTAAATAAACACTTGATTGGCGGGGAAAGTTCCCCCGCCAATCAAGAAATGTTCCTAAATCCGCTGAAGTGGAATACTGTGAATATATGTCTATTGTTCTTGCAAGACAACATCTTTTAGAAGATCAGGCAATGCGCGGTTCAGAATTTACTCTGCAACTCAGTGATTCGGCCGACAATTGGCTTAATAATCTTTTCAACAAGATTGTTGATGAACGAGAAGACATAGCTCTACTCGCCGTTGGAGGCTATGGTCGCCGAGATCTCTCTCCATTATCTGATCTTGATGTTCTCCTACTTCACCGGAACGCAAAGGACATCGATGAAGTCGCCGAAGCGCTCTGGTATCCGATCTGGGACCAAGGNGAAAAACTAGGCCATTCAGTAAGAACTATTAATGAAACACTAGATCTAGCTTCAGCAGACCTCGATACTGCTACCTCACTTCTATCGTGCAGGCATATTGCTGGTTCTCCCAGATTGGCTGACGAACTNACATCTTTGGCTCTCGCTGAATGGCGGAACAATGCACGTTCTTGGTTGCCAAAATTAGCTACATCTATCCAAGAACGCCATCGCTCAAAGGGTGAAGTAGCCTTTATGCTTGAACCCGAACTCAAAGAAGGAAGAGGTGGCCTTCGAGATGTCCACGCTATGGGGTGGGCGAAACAAAGTGGGCAAGGACCCTTAGAAGTGGAGCATCACAAGCTTCTGGAATGCTACGAAATTATCCTGCGTGCACGCGTTGAGCTCCACAGAAGCGCACAACGATCAAGTGACAAGCTCCTACTGGAACAGCAAGACGCTGTCTCAGTAGCACTGGGATACGAAGACGCTGACTTCTTGATGGCTGATGTTGCCTCAGCTGCTAGGCGTATTGCATGGAACACTGATGAATTATGCTACGCGATACAAAATGCAGGCCTATTTCGATTATGGAATTTTGGTAAAAAGGTTGGAGATACGATAACAGGACGACGAAAGTCAATATCTACCAGCTATGAACCTGACGAAGATTTCTCCGCCGAAACAGTGCTTCGCATAGCCGTAACCACTGCGAAAAATCAGGAAAGGTTCACCCCAGAGGTTATAAAACAACTTAGGCGGGCAGATATGGATATACCGGATCCATGGACCCAAGAAATACGTGAATTATTTGTGGATCTTCTCCTAACCGGCCATGATGCGATACCAATACTTGAAACGCTAGATGAACTTGACCTATTTGTTCCGTTCCTTCCTGAATGGAAGCCAGCACGAAGTAGACCTCAGCGTAATGCGTATCACCGCTTCACCGTTGATCGNCACCTACTTGAAACAGCCGCTGAAGCATCGAAACTCAAAGATCGCGTAGAACGGCCTGATCTCCTTGTAGTTGGCGCATTACTTCATGACATCGGAAAACCCTACCCTGGAGACCATACAGAAGTTGGTATTGAGCTCATTGGGATCATAGGTCGGCGCATGGGTTTTCCAGAACCCGATATTGAAGCATTGATCCAAATGTGTGAACATCACCTTCTTCTTCCTGACATTGCTACTCGAAGAGATCTAGACGATTTTGACACTATCCAGACTGTCGCAAACTCTCTACAGTCAGTACAAACAGTTGAACTCCTGCATGCTTTAACAGAAGCTGACTCTATAGCAACCGGGCCAGCGGCCTGGAGCACTTGGAAAGCTGGGCTAGTTCGCGACTTGGCAACACGAACATCTGCATATCTAAAGGGCGGAGAGAGAAGCATCATGGAGCGTACATTTCCTACCGCAGACCAGCTGCAAATGATGCGACGCGGCATGATCCGAGTAGAAGGTAGCGAGGATCTCCTCACAATAATGGAAATTGACCGACCGGGGGTATTCGGTCGTGTAGCCGGAGCGCTGTCATTGTGCGGCTTAGATGTACTCGAAGCTGTCGCNNATACAGACTACGGTATGGTGCTAGCTGTCTTCCGAGTTGCTCCAAGTACCACTCGAGAGATTGATTGGGATTCAGTCTGTGTATTCGTCCAAGATTCCGTCCGAGGTCGCGTTGCTATTGCAGCGCGCCTTTCTGAGAGGATGAAAACGTACTCTGTGCAAACATCACAAAAATTTCCTGACAGGGTTGTCGGGACAGATGTGAAAATAGACAATGAAACTTCCTCCACAGCCACCGTGTTAGAGGTTTCGGCTCCCAACGGTATGGGTTTGCTCTACCAAATTACTCGGGCACTAAGTTCCCTTGATCTCAGTATCCTTAGCGCCAAAGTCCAGACATTGGGTGCAGATGTTGTGGACTCCTTTTATGTTTTAGATAATGAGGGTAAGAAGATAATCGACCCAACGCACGCAGAGGAAGTCAAAGAAGCTCTTCGGCATGCTATTGAAATTTCAACAGTGATGCAAAGGAAATCAAATGACGGATGAGCAAGATCTAGTCAGATGGAGCGAAGCATTAGCAGGTATTGCAAGGACCGGTCTCGCGTTTACTGAAAATCTGTATGAACGCGAACGTTATGAAGAGGTCCTGAACGTTGCCGCAGATATTCAAGCTCACCTTTCTGATGCAGATCAACCGGACAAAAAGATTGAGGAATGGATGAAGTCAGTTGGGGAAGGAATCCCCGGCTATGTAACTCCCAAGATTGCTATAGGAGCAGTAGTTGGAAACGAGAATCAGGAAATTCTTCTTATCCAGCGTTCAGATTCAGGAGTTTGGTTATTCCCAACAGGTTTTGCTGATATCGGTTATTCGGCTGCTGAAATCGCAGAGAAAGAAGTTCTAGAGGAAACTGGTATAGAGGTGGAAGCTCTTCGGATAATTTCGATTCTTGATGGTGTTCGCGGTGGATTCACGAGAATGCCCTTATATTCGATTGTTTTTCAATGCACCGTTATCGGTGGGACGTTGAAACCTCACCCGCTGGAATGCCAAGATGTTGGATTCTTCGCACAAGATTCTCTTCCTGAACCTTTGGCCGGTTCAGGAAATTGGGTTAATCAAGCTTTTCGGGCTATACGTGGCGAAAGTATCGAAGTGCAGTTTGACACCCCTCGAAGACCAGCTTGGGAAAAACCAGAATAATCTATAAATTGCTAGCTTGTGTTTTCTCACGCCTCATCCGGATTCGCTCCATCATGAAGCCACCGCTCCACTCGATCTCCAAATCCTGAAGCAGGATCATGCTCCTTAAATTCTCCTTGATCATAGCGGTACTCTAAGTCCGTAACATATGCCCTCATATCCTCATCGCCCTCAATAAGTTCACTCACTTGCCTTTCATAAGCGGCTGAAGCAATTTCCAGTTCAGTGGTATCGGTAGGATTTGGGAGTATTTCATGTAATCGATTAACTAAAGCTAAAGTGGCTTTGGGAGAAGCAGCCCCAGATACATAATTGGGAATCGTAGACCATAATGAAATGGCCGGAATATTAGCTTCATGGACGAACTGGTTGAGCACTCCGACAATGCCTGTCGGACCTTCATAAGTAGATTTTTGAAGATTGAGGCGACTGTTCGTTTCAAGATCTTCACAAAATCCATACACCATCACGGGACGAGAATGAGGTACTTCCGCAAGTAAAGAACCAAGAGTGACCACCATTGAAACCTTTAAGCTCGTTGCCACTGATGTGATTTGCTCTGCGAAAGTCCTCCATTGCAATTGCGGTTCAATGCCCTCAAGTAAAAGTACATTTTGATTGTCGCCGGCGCTAAAACAATTGGCTGGCCAATCCAACTGTCTCCCCTTTTCATCCAAGTGCACTAAAGGACGTGTAGCCGAAAAATCATAAAAGTGCTCGGCTTGGATATGGGCGAAAGGCTCAGCTTTAAGGTCTTCACACAAGTGCCTAAGCGCCCAGCTAGAAGCATTCCCTGCATCATTCCATCCTTCAAAAGCGGCTATAAGTATTCCTCCTGTAGCTTCTAGCTCTTTTTCCCAGGTGGTGTAATTCTTAGACATTGGTTCGAGACTATCCCCAGTAAGAAACGAATTCTATTCGTAGGGATGGACAGATAGTGAAGAACATGTAACCTGAAACCTTTCTAATCCCGAGTGCGGATACCATAAAGCCATGGTGACCATCCGGAAAGTAGAGAACGTCGACGAGAAGTTGGTAGCGGCATACCAGAAGCTGATTCCTCAACTTTCTTCTTCGAGCTCTCCACCAAGTGAAACTGAACTTACATCTATCGTTAATTCTGATTCGGCGATAGTGCTTATCGCTGAAGAAGACAATGGAGACATTGTTGGTTCGATGACGTTGATTATTTTCAGAATCCCAACTGGTATTCGGGCATGGATAGAGGATGTTGTCGTTGATGACGCTGCTCGAGGAAAAGGAGTTGGGAAAGCCTTAAACGAATATGCGATTGAGATTGCAGAACAGGCTGGCGCAAAAACTATCGATTTAACCTCACGTCCTTCTCGAGAAGTAGCGAATCGTCTTTATCAAAAACTAGGTTTCGAACCCCGTCAGACCAACGTGTACCGGTATACGGTTAGCTAAACTCGAACGGGAATTAGGGGATGAAGTCCTCCACAAACACATAATCACTATTTCCGCCATAGTCAAAGACCCAAAGTTCAGCTACAAATTCAGTTCCAGATTCTAAAGGCTCAAATGAGTATTGCAGGAAGGGTATATCGGCCCAAAGACCTATCTCGTCGATTTCTATCCACTCAAATGAAAAATCTGCGTTCTGGAATAAGAAAACTGGATATATCAATCCTTCTGGGTCAGCTACTAACTCCCCCCACTGACCAGTTTGATCAGTCGCGTAATATATTTCATTGATAATTTCACTAGTTTCGGGATCTATGGTGACAGAAAGTACAACATCGTAGAAAAGGTTTTCNCCCGCCGCATTCTCAGGTGGAACATAGGTAAGGGGGATATCGAGAAAAACAAGTTGGGCTTCCTCATCGGTAGAGATCTGTGTATAGGCATAGACAGTATCCACCCCGTCAGACATAGTAAGGACAGTTAAATCGTAAACAGCAGTAGCTATTCCGCTCCCGTCAGTAGCAATCTCTGCAGGTTCTTCACCGAGAAAGAGGATTGAGCCATCTTCTTCTGGAATTCCATAGTAAATTACGGCTTCGGTTAAATTGTCCTGAGCGGCCAGATCGAATTGGGCGTTAACGATCAGCCCATCATCACCTAGGGAATAAGTTGCTGAGTATGGTTCGGTTACGAATCTCGCTTGCTCATCTTCAGGAATATTTTGTTGGGCTTCAAAATAGCTCAGTAAAATTTTCTGCCAACTATCTATCCCTTCGAGAGAAAAATATCCTTCTCTACTGAGGTTCGCATACTCAGGGAAATATATTGCCAGGCCAGTAGCATTACTAGTCGCTGGTCCGGTTACTTGTTCTATGACAGCGTCATTAAGAGCTACCTCTAGATCGTTTGTTACTTTTAAAAGAGTTGGATCGAGAGCTCCGAGTTTTGCAGCAAGATCTCCAAGNTCTATCATCTGAACATCCAGAGAAGGGTCAGGATTTTTCCCTATTCTCANAGAAGTGCTCTGGGCTAGCCCAAGTTTTGAAGCATAGTTTCCGTTTTGTGAAACTAATAGATTTTCAAGAGCGCTGAGAGCATCGCCAACAGCACCTATTTGTGATAAATCGATCACGGACAAGGTAATTTCTGTTCCTGTTCCATAATCGATGGCATGTTCCTTGTAAGCATCTGCAATAGCTATACCAAGAGTTTGTGCATCAATAGAAGGGTCNGATGCAGCTATGTTTAATATTTCCCAGTTCCATCNATGTCCCGGCTCTAGCTCTTGGGAAGCGACCATAATGTCGGCAAATGCAACCATCGCTGCTGCAACTTCGTAAGTTCCCATAAGGCACGCATCAAAACCAATAAGATCTAATTTCTCAATTCCGCTATTCCGTAAACCCTTTTCAAGTCCTTCTGTTATTTCTGGAAGGTCAAGTATGTCGAAATCGTTTCCATCGTCCGGCCCCATTCCTTCCCATCCTGCTCCGTGGTCCCAAAGAATTAGAGCTGTTTGGTCAGCAGGAAATTGAGAAAATCCAAATTCGATAAACGTAGCTAGGGTATCTGGGTCTCCAAGGTTGAGTTCTCCGATAGAGTCGTCGAGAATGTTAAGGGACCCGTCTTTGACTTGAAATAGTTTTGTCTTAGAGAAATCTTTGAGATTTAGAACATCAGCATCAGAATGGATTTCTGATCTATCAAACAAGACAATGATGTTTAGATCGTCGTTAGTTCTTACCTTGGACATCTCCTTGAGATCTCCCAACGCAAATTCTTCAAGGTCGTTATCTCCCATTATGTACACCAGAATGGTCCAACTNCCTCCTTCGGTTCCNTCCGATGATTCGTTATTCTCTGAGAATAACTCTGAANTATCATCTACAGACGTTCCTCCAGTTTCTTCAACCTGAGTAGAGCCATTCAAATTTTCGTCAGCGTTTTTTGTGTTGTCTGATAGGGATCCACCGCATCCCGCAAGAGTTATGATCGTAAGAAAAACCCCCATCGTGGATATTGCAAATGATCCAAAAAATTCGATACGTCTTTTAGTTATGGCCACGCCATATCTTATGACTAATTAATTGGCTTTGTTATGGAAGAGTATTGAAAATAGATGAAGTTCTTCTAGGAGATTAAAGTAGATGAGGCAGCGCTTTAGGGGCTTCTCTTTCACATATGTTTGATTCATTTGATTCACCACTCGATAGAAAACATTTTCGCTACGTCGTTGTTTCAGTTCTTAGCGTTGTGATCGGACAATCACTGTTGTTTCTCTTTTTTGAAATAGTCGGATTAGCTGCTCTTTTGAGCAATTTCCTCTGTGTAGCCCTCTCAACAGTCCCAAATTATATTCTCAATCGCTTTTGGGTATGGGGAAAATCTGGGCCTCATGATTTAAAAAGAGAAGTTCTCCCGTACTGGATAATCGCTTTCATGGGATTAGGTCTTTCATCTTTATTTGTCTTTCTTGCGAATTTTTTCTGGAGTTCTTGGTATGTAGTTAATGGGGCAAATATGACTGCTTACGGCGTCCTATGGGTATTGAAGTTTATTATTTTGGACCGTTATCTCTTCAACCCGAATTTTTCCAAAAAACACTTAAATATTCGGAGGTGAATGAAATTTCATAATCTCCACTACTCTGGCTCATATGGAACCTGAGCGACTTACCTATGCGCAGAATGTACGGGGATTTCTTCCCCCCGACGAAGGTGACGTGTTGTATAGGGCGGCTTCACATTTGGAGGTTCCTGGGCCCTTACTTGAGATAGGCAGCTATTGCGGGAAGTCAGCAATTTACCTCGGTACTGCTGCCCAAGAGCAAGGGCGTATTCTTTACGCATTAGATCACCATCGCGGTTCAGAAGAAAATCAGCATGGCTGGGAACACCATGACCCAGATCTCGTAGACCACGAATTAGGAAAGTTAGACACCTTACCGACCTTTCGAAGAGCTGTCCATGATGCGGATTTGGAGTCTGTAGTAGTAGCAATAGTAGGGCATTCGGTTCAGGTTGCTCAACACTGGGATACTGACTTAGCCTTTCTCTTTATCGATGGTGGCCATGGAATACAGCCGGCCCAGGACGATTACACATGGTGGGTTCCAAAAGTTCAGGTTGGAGGTTTCCTAGCAATTCATGATGTCTTTCCAGATCCGGCAGATGGCGGTCGCCCCCCTTATGAATGCATTTATCTTCCAGCTATGAGCAGCGGTAATTGGATCGAAGAAAAAACGCAGGGTTCCTTACGGATCCTACGACGAATTTCCTGAGCATAAAGCGATCGATTATACTGATCCCAGATAATAGAAATAAGGGGAATGCATAAAATGAACCAAGGCGATACCGTTCCTGATTTCGAAGCATTTGACCAAAATGGTGACATCGTGACCCTAAATTCTTTAATCGAGAATGGCCCCGTAGTCCTCTATTTCTATCCGAAAGCAATGACCCCCGGCTGAACAAAGCAAAGCTGTCATTTCCGTGATTTAGCTTCAGAGTTTGCAGAATTTGGAGCTGTAAGAGTGGGAATAAGCTCCGATCCGGTGGATCGGCAAAAAGAATTTGATCGGCAGAATTCCTTGGGTTTCCCTCTCCTTTCAGATCCCGACAAACAGGTGGCTTCATTGCTTGGGGCGAAACGTCGAGGTCCCTTTCCCAGCCAGCGCGTCACATACATTATTGGCCAGGACCGAACGCTTCTTGGCATCGTCAAGAGTGAGAAAAATATGTTCGTGCATGCTGATAAAGCACTTGAAACGCTAAGAGAAAATACAAAATAAATCCTCTGATTCGAAGCGGTTTGCTTCTTTGTTTTCACGAGCGGCTTGGTTGTAGCTAGAGAGCTTTTGAGACCAGCTTGTATTAGGCCAGATGAAAACTAATCTACCGAAGTGTTAAATGAGCGCAGGTAGGAATGAATGATTCGCAAATATTTCTTTTGCATCAGTAAGCCCTAACAAAGCATCGGCTGTGAGGATTACAGCAGCAGCTGAGTATGTAGAATATTCGTCTTCGGGGAATGCGACATTCTCTGGATAGACGACACCAGTAAGATATCGACCATTTTCATCTCGGTAATCCTGAATCCTTGTAAAGAGTTCTATCCCATGGTCTCGTTCCCCGACTGCAAGATATGCTATTGCGCATTCACAGGTTTCTGCTGTGGTTATCCAAGGACGGTCAGACACGCACCGTATACCTTTTTGCGGGATTTCAAATTCGGTTGTTTGCTCAGACAGACGTTTCAATCCTTCAGAGTCTTGAAGCACGCCAGTTAAAACGGGGTAGTACCAGTCCATAGCCCATCGGTGTTTCGGTGCAAATGCCTCTGGATTGTTTTTGATAACTTCAACGAGACGTTGGCCCTTTGTTGTCCACTCAGGGCGCTCTATCCCGAGGTGTTCCGTTATGGCCAAGGCCGCCCTCAGTGAATGTGAGATACTTGATGAACCAGTGAGGAGCGCATAGGACCAGGGAGTACCGTCTGAATGGCAGGCCCAAATAATTTCTCCTCTTGGCGTTTGTAGATCTAGGACGAACTCGATCGCGGGTTCTACGACCGTCCACATAGCTTCAAGAAACCCTTTGTCTTTCGAAATAAGGTAATGATGTAAAACACCCGTGGCTATATAAGCAACACAATTTGTGTCGATCTTGTCTTGCTCAACTCCATTTTCAATGTAGTAGTTGTGCCATGAACCATCTTTGAGTTGAATGTCAGCCAGCCATTGATATGCGTTTAGAGCTTCATCGTATAAACCGGCGACGTCTAAGGCCATCGCAGCTTCAATATGGTTCCATGGGTCAGCATGGCCGCCAGGAAACCAAGGAATCATTCCAGAAGAGTGTTGCCACTCGGCAATCGATTCTGCGGTTTGACGTACCTTTACATAGTCAATGATTTGAGTTAGTTCTACGGGAGGCAATTTTTATTCCTAAATTAAGCAGAAGCAGCCTTTTGAGCATAGATGATAGTGCTCTTACCTAGCACGGGTTGGAGAATTTTTTCTGCAAACCGAGTCACTATCGGCTGCTTCACAATATCCCAAGTGAGAAAGCGAAGATACGCCTTCACGAAACGGTTTTCGTTGTTTTTGGGGCCAACGGCACATTTCAGCCACCAATACGGTGAGTGAAGAGCGTGGGCACGGTGGTAATCGACGGGTTCCATACCCGCATCATGAATTTTGGTCTCCAGTTCACGTTTCCTGTAGATCCTCACATGTCCTCCGACTTCCGCTGGCGCATGATATTGATCCGAAAGCGCCCAACAGATTTTTTCGGGAAGGTATGCAGGTACGGTGACAGCGAGGATACCATTTGGCTTTAAGACACGAAATAATTCCTTCAGAGCTTCTTCGTCATTATGGATATGTTCAAGAACCTCGCTGGCTATTACACGATCGAAAGATGCATCATTGAATGGTAGGCGTGTGGCGTCCCCTAGCGACGTAAATGCTGGTGCAGAGGCATCCAGTTCTCCCATTTCCCCCATAGCAGCATAGGTTGCTCGGACTTCTTGCAATTCTGGTAAAGCCATGTCACATGCGACAACTTGCGCCCCTCTTCTAAGTACCTCAAAGGCATGACGGCCAAATCCACAGCCAAGATCAAGGACCATATGCCCTTTTTTGAGTTTCAGCCGGTCAAAATTTACAGTCAGCATGTCGTGTTCTTAAGATTTTTCACATGCCGATAGAAGCTCTCGGCAATGCTCTGCGGTAGTGATCGCTGATTCTCGCCAACTCCACTTCTCTATAACCCGCTGGCGACCGGCTTCTCCTACTTTCCGGCATATTTCTGGATTCTTGAAAGCGAACTCTATTTCTTTTGCGAGAGCTTCACTATTTCCCGGTGGAACCGCTAGACAAGTTTCCATATGTGGTCCCGCAACCTCAGGAAGAGCCCCTCCGGTTGTCGCAATCAACGGAGCAGCGCATGACAAAGCTTCTATTGCTGGAATTGAAAACCCCTCGTAAAGAGATGGAACTACAGCCACTGAAGCTGAAGCAAGAAGATCAACAAGTTCCTCATAGCTAATTCCCTGATTAAAATTCACGATGTCGCTAAGACCAAGCTCTTCAAGTGTTTCGGCAGTGGTGCTTCCTTCGCGTTGTTTGCCGACTAATTCAAGGTGGACATTCGGATGGTTTTGGCGAACTTTTGCAAGCGCTTCTAGAAGATATTTCTGCCCCTTTAATGGAACATCTGCGCTTGCCGTTGAGACGATTCTTTCTGGGACCCTTCCGATATGAGGCTGTGGAGCAAAAAAATCCGTATCTATTCCTATCGGTACGACATGAACTCGGCTTATATCTACCTTATGGTCGTTACTTATATCCTCACGGGAGGATTCAGAGACTGTAACGATTCTTTTAATCCGCTTACAGACTCTAGTTTGCATTCTTGTGAACGCATACCAGCGACGTTTCCCAAATCGTTCAACGAAAGTTCGAGCATTATCAAGTTCCAGCTGCCTATCGACTGTAATCGGGTGATGAATCACACCAAGTACTGGCAATTTCAGTTTCTTTTGAATCAGTAAATTCCCATAGGCTAATGATCCATTATCGATAACTAGATCAAAATCCCCTGCACGTTCCTTTAGGGCGCGATATGCCCGAAGCGAAAAAGATANNGGTTCTGAGAAATTTCCAGTTAGGTAGGAACACAATTCCACGAAATCTGGGAAATCTTTGATTTCCCACATGCCGGGCATTCTCCCTGGAAAATAATCATTGTAAATTTCTAAACTTGGGAATTCATGCAGCGGAACTGCGGGGTCCAAATCGGGATATGGTGGACCTCCGAGAACCTCGACGGTATGGCCGAGTTCAACAAGAGCTTTACTCATCTCCCGGACATACACCCCTTGTCCACCAACATGGGGTTTCCCGCGGTACGCGAGCATAGCGATCCGAAGATGACCGCCTACACCAGCAGTAGTATTTTTCTGCGAAAATTCTTCATTCATATGAAATCTTAAGGGTATGGACATTCAAGCTGAATTATGTTCCTTGAACATGAAATGTTATAGAAAGATTCGTAATTATTATGGTGGTACTGTTTCTTGCGCTTGATCCTTATAGAAGGGAGATCAGATGAGGGCCCTAGTTCAGCGTGTTTCTGAGGCAAATGTAGAAGTTGATGGAAGCATCGTCGGCTCTATAACCCATGGCTTATGTGTCTTTGTCGGTGTTACTCACACTGATACGAAGGAAACGGTAGGAAAACTCGCAAATAAATTACTCAACTTGAGAATATTTGAAGATGACCTTGGGAAAATGAATCAATCGACGAATGACATCCAATCCGAAATCCTGATTGTTTCGCAATTTACCCTCTATGGCGATACTNGCAGGGGTCGCCGACCTAGCTGGGTCGCTTCCGCCCCTGCNGAGGAAGCTGAACCTCTAATTAATTTATTAGTTGAATCTTTACGGGCACAGGGTATCCATGTAGAGACTGGCCAATTTCGCGAGTACATGAATGTGGGTCTTATAAATGAGGGCCCCACTACTTTGTTAATCGAAGTTGATTAGGGTCTTTTCCTCGCAAGAATATTCGTCCCCACAAGAGTGAATCCCCCAAGTAAAATCATTGGTAACGGGCCGGCTTTCGTCGCCAATGTGTTACCTCTCCGACGCTCCACAGTTGCATGAAGAACCCGAGTCTCTGAAATTGAAGAACGCTCAACAACACGCCCATTTGGATCTATTACAGCGCTAAAACCTGTCGGTGCTGCTTGTAGTACCCATCTACCTGTTTCCAAAGCTCGTAATCTTGAAGAAGCTACCTGCTGGGTCTGAAGAATTGTCAACCAGTAGCTTGACCCATTTGTTGGGTTAAGAAGTAT
Source organism: Acidimicrobiaceae bacterium (assembly GCA_002715405.1). Lineage (GTDB taxonomy): Bacteria > Actinomycetota > Acidimicrobiia > Acidimicrobiales > UBA8592 > UBA8592. The sequence goes on along the minus strand of PAZD01000024.1, from coordinate 10,127 downwards.
TTCACCGCCATTTGCCATCGCCAATCTTGCTCTATCCTCGAAAAAAATCTCCCAAGAGATTGCTATCCCAAGATTGACTGGTACCCCGTCTACTTCAAGGCGAATATTCGGTTTCCCATTTCCCGATCTTGTATCTCGAATTGGGAGATAATTAGGGGCAAAGTGTTTTATAAAGCCTCTGAAGGGCACGTACTCCCCGAANGGGACTAGACGAACCTTGTCGTAACNATCTCTTTCGGTTCCATCAGGAGAAAACGCTATTGAAGCATTAGCATTTGCTGACGAACTAACGCGTTCAAAAATTCCTGCTATTAACCAACTATCGATTTGACGTGCTAATGCCTGTAACTCACCATACTCAGGCGAATCTGAGAGAGGTTGGCGGACATTAACGACATCTTCTGGCCAGAGAACTATATCCACCGGAGTTTCTACCATGGCGCTAGCGTTTATGTGCCTTTCAAAAACTTCCCGTTCGTTAGTGTTAATCGCCCTCGTACCTTGTTCACCGCCGCCTTGGACAATAGCTACTGTTGTTTCACCAATCACCTTGCCATGCGGGGCAACAAACCCGATTGCCCAAAAACCTATAACAGCAGTTACTGATGCAATAGCGATTTTCCATTTTTTTTCCCACGCTGCAGATAGAGCTACTCCGGTGATAACTACTAAAGCAGAAAGGAATAAAGGCCCAAGAATTCGGACGGTTTGGCCAAGTGGGGCACTACTTTGGCTCATAGCTAATGTTGCCAAAGGAACACCACCGAACGGCCAACGGTAACGGATAGCCTCAATGATAACGAAAGCAGCTGGTAAGGCTAACCATCGCCATTTTCCTTTTGGGACGATGAGACCACCGATGCCGACAAAGGCACTAAAGATTAGTCCCTGAATTAAGTATCCAGGCACTGTCAACGCAATCATCCAAAAAGTTCCAGGGAATAGCCAGGCAACCCCAAAAGTAAATCCAGCCCAAAATCTTTCTTTTGATGAAATCGCTTGTTTAAGCAACTGATCAAAAATAAAGAACCCTAAGAAAGCTAACGGCCACCAGCCCCACGGGGGCATTGAGAAGGCTAAACATAACCCACCGGCCATGGGCTTCAGCGAAGAAAGAAGTTTGTTACCCACAACTATTCACATTGACCCATCTCATTTATTTCTCGCAGGTGATTATCGACTTTACGGGCGATATTTTTCCCATCTCTGATACAAGCAGATAGTCCNAGCCCGTTAAATGCGGCCCCAGTGACGTATACCCCTGGAGTTTCATGTTGGAGGCAGCTCTGGATTTTCTCCACTTTTTGNGCGTGGCCTAAACCGTATTGTGGAAAAGATTCCGGCCAACGAACTACTTTGCTCTCCAACGGCTGCGCCTGAATACCAACGAGAAGTGACAATTCTTCAAGAAGATGCAACGTCAACTCATTATCCTGAAGCTGTAGAGCTCTATCATCATCAATCCGTCCGACAGAAACACGAATGTATGTCTTGGTACTACTTTCAAGATGTGACCACTTAGAAGATGACCATGAACATGCGGTCGTAAGCAACCCTTCAGATTTTGCGACTAGAAATCCACTTCCATCAAACGGATCAATATCCCTTGAGGGGAAAGCAAAAAGAACGAAAGCCATCGAAGCGTATTCGATGGTTGAAAGTAATTCGGATACCTGATTACAGGTGCCAGCGAGAATTTCAGATGAAATAGATGCTGGTGTCGAAAGGATCACAGCATCAGCTTCGTAGAGCGCCTCGCCTTTAACTACCCATTTAGTCTCTTCTTGAACCACCGAGGAAACTCTTTCATTCAAGACTATTCTTCCTTTTAGCTCTGTATCAAGAGCATCGATTACTTTACTGAGGCCCTCCGGATGGGTTAAGAAAACAGGAGCTTTCGGGTCCCTGCCAGAAGAGTGAAGAAATTTCTGTATAGACCGGATAAGGCTCTCATCATGGCTAGCTGCAGCTGACAAGTAGGGGACACCAGCATTCAAGCTGATATTGTCAGGGTCACCGGCGTTAATTCCTCCTAGTAGAGGTCCAACAAGTTTATCCATTACTTCATCGCCTAGCCTTCGGCGTATGAGGGCCCCCACAGACTCTTCGTGGTTCGGGGCATTATTTCCAGTCGTTAAATCAGCACGAGCGGCTTGAATCCCTTCGGGGCTAACGAGGCCAAGGGATTCTAACTCATTTATATCTAAAGGGATTCCTAGGAATTGGTTCCGCGGTAAGCGGTGCATCGCACCCTCAACCCAGATTTTTGCTGATCCTGATTGAGGAGCGACAAGGCCATCGCCTAGTCCTAGGTCATCGCAAAGTTCTTTCATTTCTGGGTCTCGTACCAGAAATGCGTCTGGTCCAGTATCGATTGATGCTCCGGCAAATTCTGAAGTAAAAACTTTCCCACCGATACGTTCTGAAGATTCTAGAACGGTAACGTCGTGCCCATTTTTTAACAGTTGGCGCGCTGCTGATAATCCACTTATGCCACCACCTACGACGACAATTCTCTTCATTGACCCACTCGGTATTGATGAACTACATGGACGATTCTCTCAAGCACATCGGGATTTACATCAGGTGTAACGCCATGCCCGAGATTGAAAATATGTCCAGGATGCCCGTCATTTAGCTCAAGTACTTTGAGAACCTCAGCTTCGATAGCAGTCCATGGGGCGGAGAGTATCCCCGGGTCTAAATTCCCTTGAAGAGCTTTCCCACCTCCAACTCGGCTTCGGGCTTGATCAAGGGGAACTCTCCAGTCAATTCCGACAACATCAGCTCCTACATCACTCATAAGTTGAAGTAATTCACCTGTGGCAACTCCGAAATGAATCTTTGGTACACCAGTCTTACCAATCTCTTCAAACATTTTTTCTACCCAAGGAAATACGAACCGGATGTATTGGTCTGGCGATAATGCCCCTACCCATGAATCAAAGAGCTGAATTGCGCTGGCACCTGCTTGAATCTGAGAAGTAAGTGAACTTGTGCAAATCGCAGTTAAACGGTCCATTAACTGCCCCCATAGTTTTGGATTATCAAACATTAACTTTTTTGTTTCTTTGTATGTGCGAGACGGACCACCTTCAATGAGATAACTTGCAATCGTGAAAGGCCCGCCGGCAAATCCAATAAGAGGGATTCTTAGCTCATCAACACATATTTTGATGGTCTCAATTACATAAGAAGTATCTGCAATAGGATCTAGATCTCTAAGTCTTTCTAGATCCTTAGCTGTTCGGAAAGGATTTTCTGTAACCGGACCAACACCTGGTTCAATGTCGATACCGAATCCGACTGCATGAACCGGAACAACAATGTCGGAGAATAGGATTGCGGCGTCGACGCCATATCTTCGGATTGGTTGTAACGTAATTTCTGCTGCAATGTCCGGTTTCTTAATAGCGTCTAAAATACTGCCTTCTTTTCTTAAAGCCCGGTATTCAGGAAGAGAGCGGCCGGCCTGCCGCATAAACCATACAGGGATATGTTCTGCTGGCTGACAGCGGCAAGCTTGAAGAAATGGAGAGTTAGCTAGATCAATTGACGACACCCCTTCAATCTACTGCCGACGAGTAGAAAGAATCGATTCCAAACTGAAAAGGGCTGAATGCGTTGGCCCAGTTAGGATTTCTCCGACTTCTCCTGGTAGTGACGGGGAACAAAGCTTTCTCGCTAGAATGGTTAACTGTCAAAAATCTAGTTTTATACATACCAAAAGAAGGGGTTGCTGCCATTCACCCAGATTTTCAAGCAGAGCAGGATTACATCACGAATGCATACGAAATTCTTGATCGTGCTCATTTACAGACACAGAAACTTCACACCATGGTGGAATCCGGTAGGGGCGGGACTCATCAAGCCAGATTTGAACGAGATGTTATTTCTGATCAGGTTAACAAACGTCTTTCCCAACTCGATATAGGTGATGCTTCCCTTGTCTTTGGTCGCATCGATCAGGGTGGTACAAATGAATCCGAAACTTTCTATATTGGGCGGATAGCAGTTTGGGATGAGAAGCAGGATCCGATCACTGTTGATTGGAGAGCCCCTATCGCTGAAGGGTTCTATCGAGCTACGGGAAAACATCCGATGGGACTTACAAGGCGACGTCACTTCGCATCTCGGAAAAAAGTCCTTCTAGGTATCGAGGATGAATTTTTTGGAGAAGACATTGTCGATGATTCTGAAGGGCCTGTTTTTAAAGGGCGTATGACTCTTGCCGCAACGATGGAGCAGGCAAGAACAGGTCGACTTGGGGATATTGTTGCCACGATTCAAGGTGAACAAGACGAAATTATCCGGTCTCCACTATCTGGCATGCTTATAGTTCAAGGAGGACCAGGGACTGGTAAAACTGTTGTCGCACTCCATCGAGCTGCGTATCTGTTGTACACCCACCGTTTTCCTCTTGAGGGGCAGGGAGTTTTAGTTATTGGTCCAAACAGAGTTTTTCTTACATACATTGAACAGGTCTTACCGTCTCTCGGAGAAGCGGGTGTTCGTTTAGCGGTATTATCCGATTTGATACCTCGTGCCAAAGTACGTGGTTACGATATAGAACGCATTGCTGCTATCAAAGGCCGAAATAGCATGAAAGATGTTGTTCGTAAAGCTATCCAAGACCGTCAGCGACCTTTACGAAAGAATCTCCGAATCGGTTATGGACTCCAACGGCTCAACCTAACCGTTGAGCAGTCGGAAGAGATCGTCCGTGAAGGACAACGACGTTATAAGCGGCATAACAGTGCTCGCGATTTCGTTAGAGACCAAGTATTTCAAAAGTTAGCTGAGAGCTCCAAACATCAATCACTTAATCCGGAGAAATTAAAAAATGACCTTGCCTCCACGCTTGACATGCGAAAAACCCTGGAATGGATGTGGCCATCACTTAGTGCTGAGCATCTTATCCATGACCTTTTCGGTAGCCGTGCCTTGCTCCAGAGTGCTGCAGCGAGCTTCTTTACCGATGAGGATATTGAGGCTCTCTATCGCTCTCGTTCATTGCATGCTTTGGAAGTTGAATGGACGTCCGATGATGTTCCTATCCTCGACGAAGCCCAAGCCCAACTCGGTCCACGTGCAGGATACAAAGAAGAAGAAACCATTCGCACTTATGGGCATATAGTGGTTGATGAAGCTCAGGATTTATCACCGATGGAGCTTCGGATGTTAAAACGTCGTTCTCTGAATGGCTCAATGACTCTTGTAGGAGATATCGCTCAAGCTACTGGAGCGTGGGCGCATGACAACTGGGATGGTATTGTCGATGCGCTGTCACATAAGTCTGGAACCCGATTTTCTCAGCTGACGGTAGGTTACCGCCTTCCTCAGCCGACAATGGATGTCGCTATTCGTCTATTACGAGATACCCAGTTTGGATTTAATCCCCCTGTTGCGGTTAGAGAAGCTGGGGATGAGCCGCGATTCGTTCATGTGGGGATTCCTGCTCGTTTACCAGCTATGGTTGTTGCGCTAGTAAGAGCAGAATTAGAGAAACTCGGGTCTGGAAATTTAGCTGTCATTGTTCCTGATACTCATCTTAAAACTATGTCAGAGTCACTACATTCGTCGGGCATAGGGCATGGACTAGTGGATGCGGGAGCTTTAGAGGATCAGGTGACTCTGGTGCCTGTGAGTCTTGTTAAAGGTCTTGAAGTAGATGCGGCAGTTGTTGTAGAGCCAACTGAAATTGTCGATGGAGAAAAGAATGGGCTTCGAGCCCTCTACGTGGCATTAACTCGAGCTACACAACGGCTGGCAATAGTCCATACTAAGCCGCTTCCGAAACCACTACAGGAAGAACGCTGATCGTTCGGGATTTTTTTATTCATGGTTAATTGCGTCAAGAACATTAAGTTTGGCAGCTCTTCGAGCTGGAAAGTAAGCGGCAAGTGATCCGGCAACACCAGCTATCAAAAGATTTCTGAATATATTCCACCATGGGATAGCGAGTTCCGATACGAAATCATTTGGTATGATTTGCACGCACGCCATCCCGAAAATTAATCCAAGACCTACCCCAAGAACACCTCCGAATAGGGCAACCAGAATACCTTCTACACGTACGGTGCGTTTGATCTGTTTCCGAGTGGCGCCAACAGCTCGAGTCAACCCAATTTCACGAGTGCGTTCAAACACTGATAATGCAAGTGTGATTGCCACTCCAAGGACCGCCAATATCACCGAAATGAACAAAAGGACACTAACGACTGTCAAAGTTTGATTAATTTGATCCTGCGCTTGATCTTTAAGCTCTTCCTTTGTCCTGGCTTCTATCTGTTCGTAATCTCCGATCACAGTTTCTATAGCTGCTCGCGCAGCTTGCTCACTTACACCTTCCCTTACCAAAACTCCGACGAAATCATCAGATTGAGGGACCAATTTCTCGTTCGATGCTTTTACGCTTGAATCGAGTAACCATCCAGAGTCGATCACTGATTTTGATGAAAAGATGCCAGCAATTTTGAGAGCCCTTTGGCTTTGATCAACAAATTCGACTTGCAGAGTAGAACCGACAACGACTCCGTATTTCTGTGCTTCATCTTCGTGCAGATATACGGCATTGTTCCCAAATAGGGATTCGTCAATATCAATGATTCCGATATTGAAATATTTTGGAACAGAGGAAAGATCAGCTGAGTACACTCGTTTCACTTTCTGGTCAACTACTGTCCGTAGCCCCTCCTCAGAGTATTGCATTGCCAGAACCTCATCCACTTCTGGAAGGGAAGCTATTTCTGTTGTAATTGTCGGGCTGAACCCTAAGGGATTTGGTCCGAGGTTTTGACCTTGCACCCACCAGTCTGAGATCACGTCTTCCTCCAGGATCTCGCTTACCGTTGCTTTAAGAGATTCAGAGATCACCGACACTGTAGCTACGAGCGCTAGACCAATCATCAGTGCAGACGCCGCAGTGGCGGTTCGTTCAGGGCTTCTACCAGCGTTCCTTCGTGCCATTTTGCTCGGAACACCAAATTTTGCTGTTGGGAAACCTAAGAAATGTGTAACTTTTCCTGCAAAAAGCGGGCTTAGGATATTGATACCAAGGAAAGAGTTGAGCGCTGCGGCCCCTAAAAGGGCCATAAGCATAGAAGTTGAGAGATTTGCAGTCAGGGCGGCTATCAGTAAACAGATACCAAGAGATAGGAAAGATACTTTTCCGGCAATATTGCTAATTCTGCTTAAACCTAAATAGAGGAATATGCCGGCCAGCACACCAAGCGGCAGCATTACAAGCCATTCTTCGAGGGCAAATCCTAGAATGATTGTGAGTACTCCAACTGTCGCAAGAGCACTCCCTAAGACAATATTTTTCGGGGTCGTATAGTTCGTTGATGCGTCGCTTCGTAGGGCAGTCATTGGAGAAATCGACCGAGCTCTGAGAGCAGGCCAAACTGCTGCGGTTAATGTGAGTCCGATGCCAAGAATAGCCCCCACGATCACTGTGGTTGGCCTCAAGGGGAGGGAATTCTCGTCAGGTCCAAAGTTTAAGGCTGCCAAGAGTTCCTGTAGACCAAACGCTATGGGGAATCCGAGAGCGATACCGGTTATCGTTGCGAAAATACCTACGCATAATGCTTCGGTGACGATCGAATTCGTTATCTGCTTTCCTGTTGCACCGAGGGCACGTAAGAGGCCTATTTCTTGGACTCTTTGACCGATTATTATAGAAAAGACGTTATAGATAATGAAGGCGGCAACAAACAGAATTATAAAGGCGAAGACCAATAGGATCGTCCGAAAAATATTTATGAATTCATTAAAAGTATCTGCTTGTTCTTCTACCAGATCACTTCGTGTTAGAACTTCAAGTCCGCCAGGAAGGATATTTTCGATGGCGCTTACGATGTCATCTTCCGTGTACGCTGCATCAATTGTGAGCGTAATATCGTCGTACCCGATGCCGCTATTGAACAATTCCACAGCGGATGGGGTATCCATGGCGACTAATTTTGCTCCAATGGAGGCGTTATCGTCAGGGCTAGCGAACGTGAACGTGCCCGTCATCGTCAAATTCTGCAAACCTTGAGGCGTCTGTAAGTTATATTGTTCCCCGACTACAAAATCATCATCAGCTGCGGTATCGACATCTATAGCGAATTCGGATATGGAAGATGGAGGTCGGCCTTCAGCGATATAGAGACGGGGAGTGGGTGTACTATCTTCCCAGTTGATTCCGATATTTGGCCCTCTTGTGGCTAAAGCCGCAGAGCCATCAGCTTTATTTGGAACTATGCCGAATTCAATTACACGTGGTTGGACAGCTACAACCCCATCAATGTCAGATAGCTCTGCTGGAAGATTTAAATCTATCGGTGCGGCATTCAGACGGTTTCCAAAAGGTATCTCAGACCTAACAGCTAGGTCATAACCTGATTCGATATCGTCGCTTAGTCCACCAAATGTCTCTCGGAGGCTATCGGTGAAAACAAACACTGCGGTCGTTAATGCAACACCTATTAGAACAGCAAGTGATGTCAACAAAAATCTACCTGGTTTGGCGTATGCGTTCTTCAGGGCGAGTTTAAATAGGGCCATGAAATTATTATTAGTTCCCGATGCTACGCATGTGATCCAGAACACTGTCAGCTGTTGGATCCGCTAACTCACCAACTACCTTCCCATCTTCTAGAAAGATAACTTGGTCTGAAAAACTCGCAGCTACCGGATCATGGGTCACCATGACTATCGTCTGGTTCAACTCTTTGGTCGCAAGTTGCATGAACTCGAGAATCTCTGTTCCCGTTTTTGAATCTAGATTTCCTGTTGGTTCATCTGCAAATATTATCTCGGGTTTACTTGCTAACGCTCTTGAAACAGCAACTCGCTGTTGTTGCCCGCCAGAAAGCTCATTTGGCCGGTGGCTTGTTCGATCCTTTAAGCTCACTACTTCAACAATTCGATCAACCCAAGAGGAATCAGGTTTTTCACCTGCTAAGTCTAAGGGCAACGTAATATTTTCTATTGCGTTGAGCGTAGGTACGAGATTGTACGCCTGAAAAATAAATCCAATATGGGAACGTCGTAAAAGAGTCAACTCGCGCTCAGTTAGTTCAGTTAAGTCAGTATCCCCAATAAAGACTTTTCCACTTGTTAGGTCATCTAATCCGGCCATGCAGTGCATTAACGTTGATTTTCCCGATCCTGATGGACCCATGATGGCGGTAAATTGCTCCTTCGGAAATGCGACGTCGATACCGTCTAAGGCACGAACTTCGGTTTCTCCAGATCCGTAGATTTTCGTTGCGCCTGCACTTCGTGCAGCAGCTAGCTCAAAGCCATTGGTTAAGTCATTCATGGGTGTGTATTCTCCTACCATTTTGAATTACCTATTGTTTCAGCCTAAAGCCGACGAAGCCGAATAATACGGTCAAGATCTTGTGGGAACTGACGAAGTCTCTGAAACCATATTTCCCTGTACTCCGCGTATAGAGACCGTTGTTGAAGCGATAGATCCATATCACCGCGCGTGTATGCGTGCAGGCTTGCTGAGACCGTGGCGAGGAACGCTGAAAGTTCAGCTCCCATTTCAGGTGATGGATGCTCCGAAGCCGCACTTTGGAGTCGGGTAGCTTCTTCAGTTGCTAATACATCTACCCCCTTTATCTCCTCAGCGATATCTTCTTTGCTGATCGAGCGGATGTAACCATCAGCACATTCAATAAAGTTCAAAACTTCACGTTCAAATGTTTCATGCCATCGAGCAAGGCTCTGATTGTTACTTATCTCAGAAGGGCTATCAAGATAGTTTCTGGAGCTATTTGTTTCTTCATCTGAGCCGTTCCGCCCATCAGGTATGGAAAAAGTTTTCGCCGGTGGTCTCGAACGTGATCGCAGATAAACGAGAACAATCACGCTAAGGCAAAAGGTACAAACGAGGATAGGGAGTAAAAGATCATTGGTCATGGAATTACAGATCAGCCTAGGGGAAAATTGTCCAGAAGGAATTTCAAAGTTTTAGTTTTTTTGATTAATGGTTGGCTTAGGTCCCGATTATGTGTACTGTGACGGATGACACATCTTTTTACTCCAGTGTGGCTGATTCGACCGGGGGGCAATCAGCCACCTTGGGGTTATAGGGTGGCTCAACAGTCGGTGATCATGGGGGTTTGATC
>PAZD01000023.1 GCA_002715405.1 Acidimicrobiaceae bacterium | reverse complement strand
GTACTAATCGGCCGAGGGCTTGATTTATCTTTTATGAGGTATTTAGGGCGTTCGTGCTCGCTATGAAGAGTTCAATGAACTTCTTTGACAATTCGCGCCCTTAAATTTTAGGGCCAAAAGATTTCGGTGGTGATAGCGGTGGGGTCACACCCGTACCCATTCCGAACACGGTAGTTAAGCCCACCAGCGCCGATGGTACTTGGGACGAGTGTCCCCGGGAGAGTAGGTCGCCGCCGGATTTCGCAATTACAACGGGCCCCAATGGGGCCCGTTGTTCGTATATTGAAGAATATTCAAATACTCGAGTACCTTCATCAACGGACTTGTAGGCTTGTTCTGCTATGTCTTCGTCGAATAATCGATATAAAAAATCCCGAAATACTCCAAAACGCTCAGGTGGGAAGAACGTTAAACGCCCTACTGCATCAAAGGAAAATAAGCATACTTCAGGCGGGAAAGGAAAGAATTCTGATAAGCGGCAACGCGATCGAGGAGCAGCCGAGAATCGAACTGGGGGAGCGCCGAGGAAATACAAAAAGAAGAATACACCTTCTGGGAAAGAGGCTCTTGACCCAATACCGGGTAATAAAGAATGGGGAGGTTTAGCGCGTAAAGGGGTGTTACGCGTTACTCATGATGATCAGAAAGATCTAGAAAATGTTGAAAAGGTGGAGGAGATTAAAGAAGAAATTACTCCTGAAGACTTGGAGCGTCAGCAAGAACGAGAACGAAGGAGAGAGGAGCGCATACGTCGCCAAGAGGAATTGCGTATCGAGGCTAAGGCTGCTTTGGATCGAGCTAAGGGTGTAGAACCTACTTTAAAAAGGGATACTCCGAGGCCCTATAAACGTAAGCCTATTTCTAGAGGAGCTCATAGGCATGGAGAGTTACAACCACGTTTTAGAAAAGCTTACGGTCATGACAGAGTTCAAAAAAACCTTAAATTATTTAATGAAGCGGCTAAGGCTTTTGAGGAAGAAAGATTCGAAGATGCTCTTCGTAAAATCAGGCCTCTAACGAAAAGTAAACACCGTATTCCAGAAGTCCATGAACTTTTTGCTCTGATAATGTACCGGCGAGGTNAGTACGTAGATGCCTCAAAGTCCTTGGAGATTTTCAGGTCTCAGGCATCATCAACCGAACAACATCCTGTACTTATGGATTGCTATAGAGCTGAAAGCAGGTGGCATGATATTGAATTTCTCTGGGAAGAACTAAGGGAAATATCTCCATCAGGGGCAATAGTTGCTGAAGGAAGGATAGTTATGGCGGGTTCTCTTGCGGATAGAGGGGAACTAGAAAAAGCTGTGAAACTTCTAGAAAAAGGTTGGAAAGCGCCGAAACGACCTAAAGATCATCATCTCCGGATTGCGTATGCTCTTGCCGACCTTTATGACAGAGCAGGCAATATACCTCGTGCGAGAGAAATTTTCGCTTGGATTGTAAAGTTTGCCCCAGAGTTTGTTGACGCTCGTGAACGTTTGAAGAACTTACGGTAGGGAGCTAGGAAGACGAAGCATCAAAAATGCTCTGGATTGATGAATCGAGAAGTGCATCAAACTCATCATCAGACTGAGCTGCGGATAATCCTTCCGTTAATGCGCGTGAAAAACTTGCAACCATTCCATTGTTGTTACCGAGGCGGTCATTTGACTCGATCCGTGAATACCCTCCTGAAAGAGCAACTACGCGTAAAACGCGATCATCTTGAATTAGTCCACTATAGAAATTGTCCTCTTCTGGAAGAGTGAGTTTTAACATGATGGTTTCGGANCCGGTTAGGCCTGAAAGGTTTTCTTCTATCGANGATAGAAGAAAATCCTCGCACTGTTTTTTTTCTGGGCTATGGATATCTACCTCGGGCTCGATTATAGGAATAAGTCCTGCATCAAGTATTTGTTTTCCTACTTCAAATTGTTGTTGAACAATTGCGCTGATGCCGTTCTTATTAGGGCTTTTAATAACCGACCGCATTTTCGTTCCAAAGATTACGTTCTCTCTGGCTTTTGCAAGAAGCGAATCGAGATCTGGCATAGGTTTCATTACCTGCACCCCATCAGCTTCATCTGCGAGGCCTTTGTCCACTTTTAGGAATGGGACAACTCCCTTAGTGTCCCAAAGATAAGAAGCAGTGCTTTGGCCCAGAACTTCTCGATCCATCGTATTCTCGAAGAGGATAGCCCCAAGAATTCGATCTCCGCTAAAACTTGTACTTGTCATAATTCTTGAACGCATTTGATGAATCAAGTTAAACATTTCTTCATCATTTGCGTAGGCATCTTGTTCTATGCCGTAGTTGGTTAAGGCCTTAGGAGTACTACCGCCACTTTGATCTAAGGCGGCAATGAATCCGGCGTCGTCTCGGATTTTGTTTAATTGTTCAATGTTCATTTGTTTGTCCTGTAGAGAATGTGACAAAGATACAATAGGCGATTGTGGCTGACAATGTGGGGAAAAACTAGGTGAGAAATATGTCACACAAGTTCTTGAACAAAATCTAACCATTTAGCCTAAAGTCAGGCTATCGTCAGCCGAGGCGGCTTAACCGCTACTGACACGAATCAAGGGGGATTCCGTGACAGATACCATACCAGATTCAGGAGCCAGAGAGCTTTCTAAAATCATCATTCGTTTTGCTGGTGATTCTGGTGATGGTATGCAACTCACAGGTGAACGATTTACCAATGCGAGTGCACTATTCGGCAACGATCTTGCCACTCTTCCTGAATTTCCTGCGGAGATTCGTGCCCCACAAGGAACTCTTGCCGGAGTTTCGGCTTTCCAAGTACAGGTTTCTGACCATGACATAACAACCCCTGGCGATGCCCCGAATGTCCTCATTGCCATGAATCCCGCTGCTCTAAAGAAAGAGATTTCTAAACTTGAAATCGGTGGAACGATTATTGTCAATAAGGACACATTCGAAGAGAGAAACTTAACTAAAGCTGGGTACGAGGAAAATCCACTTGAGACAGGTGAGCTGTCAAACTATACCTTGTTCCAAGTACCAATGACTTCCATGACCAAGGAGGTCTGTAAAGAGATTGAAGGTATTAAACCACGCGATGCTGAACGATCAAAAAATTTCTTCGCTCTAGGGCTAGTCTCATGGCTATATCAAAGACCACTGGAACCGACTCTTGATTGGATTGAGAAGAAATTTGGTAAAACACCTCACGTTGTTCAGGCTAATAATGCCGCTTTCAAAGCCGGTCACGCATATGGCGAGACTACAGAGGCATTTGACTACACATATGAAGTTAAACCTGCAGCATTGGAACCCGGAACATACACTAATGTCAATGGCAACACAGCGTTGTCTTGGGGNCTTGTCGCTGCTGGCCAACTTTCAGATCTTCAAGTCTTTCTGGGTTCATACCCGATCACGCCTGCATCAGACATCCTTCATGAACTCGCCAAACATAAGAACTTTGGAGTAGCNACTTTCCAAGCCGAAGACGAAATAGCAGCAGTAGCTTCTGCTGTCGGCGCAGCTTTTGGTGGTTCTCTTGCTGTCACCACAACAAGCGGCCCTGGTATTGCACTCAAAGGAGAAGCTATAGGCTTGGNAATAAATTTAGAGCTCCCTCTTGTTGTCATTGATATCCAACGGGGTGGACCATCTACTGGCCTTCCCACAAAGACCGAAGCCTCAGACCTACTTATGGCAATGTATGGTCGTCATGGTGAAGCCCCGATGCCGGTCATATCGCCCTATAGTCCCGGCCATTGTTTTCATGCAGCCATAGAAGCTGCACGGATTGCGTTAAAGTACCGAACACCTGTGATGCTAATGTCAGATGGCTATCTAGCGAATGGGTCTGAACCTTGGAAGCTTCCCGATGTAGATTCCTTACCGAGGATCAATACAGTTTTTACNACTGAGCCTAATCACGAAGATGAGGATGGTAACAAGCACTTCTGGCCATACAAGCGTGATCCAGAAACTTTGGCTCGTGCATGGGCCGTTCCGGGTACCCCTGGTTTGATGCATCGAATCGGTGGTATCGAGAAAGAAGAGAATACAGGAAATATCTCATATGACCCCATGAATCATCAGAGGATGACGGATATACGTCAAGACAAGGTTGCTAATATAGCATCTGATATTCCCACAACTTGGCTCGAAGGAGATGAGGATGCTGATGTCCTGCTGGTTGGCTGGGGCTCTACTTGGGGTGCTATTACAAGTGCTGCCAAACAAGTTCGCGATGAAGGCCATAAAGTCGCTCACGCTCATCTAATACATATCAACCCATTCCCCAGTGACCTTGGCGAGGTTCTTTCAAGATTCAAGACCGTAATATGCCCTGAAATGAATATGGGTCAACTTTCCAAGATGCTTCGAGCTGAGTTTTTGATTGACGTTAAATCGGTTAATAAAGTACAGGGTCAACCATTTACGACAAGAGAATTGTTTGAAATTATCCTTGAAGAAATAGAATGACCTGGAGATTCAATGACTGATACAGCTCAAGAACCTGCAACAACTAAAGCAGATTGGACTAGCGACCAGGAACCAAGATGGTGCCCGGGATGNGGTGACTATTCAATTCTAACTGCAATGCAGCTGATGCTTCCCGAAATGGATTCACGACCAGAAGACACAGTTTTTATCTCTGGGATAGGTTGTGCTGCGCGTTTCCCTTATTACATGAATACCTATGGAATGCATTCTATCCATGGTCGGGCTCCAGCTGTAGCTTCGGGTTTGGCAATAGCGCGTCCAGAGTTGGATGTGTGGGTAATTGGTGGCGACGGAGACATGCTGTCAATTGGTGGGAATCATCTAATTCATGCCATGCGACGNAATGTAAATATGACTATCCTCCTGTTTAATAACCAGATATACGGACTTACGAAGGGTCAATACTCGCCAACGAGTGAAGTAGGGAAAGTAACAAAATCTACACCAATGGGCTCGGTCGATCAGCCCTTTAACGCAGTCAGCGTTGCTCTAGGAGCAGAGGCAACTTTTGTAGCTCGGACCCATGATATGGACAGGAAACACATGCAAGAGATTTTTCGAAGGGCCCATGAACATCGTGGTTCTTCTTTGGTCGAGATATTTCAGAACTGTAATGTTTTTAACGATGGGGCGTTTGCAGCGATCACCAAAAAAGATAAACGTGACTCTATGCTTATTCAGCTAACTCATGGTGAGCCAGTTAGGTTTGGTGCTGATAATGAATTCGGAGTGATTTCAAATTCTCAAGGCAATGCTGAAATAGTTAAAGTCGCTGACGTTGGCGAGGCTGCTTTGATAGTTCATGATGAGAATAGTGAAAATCCAAGTTTGGCATTCGCTATTTCACGAATTGCCAGTGGGCCATACGAACCTACTCCTGTCGGAATCTTTCGAGAAGTTCAGCGACCAGAATACTCATCTGTCGCTAATCAACAAATTCAAGTAGCTAGAGAGCAGAGAGGGCCAGGAGATCTAAAAGAACTGCTCCACTCACAGCCGACTTGGAACGTAGACTGATTCCATTAAGAGACTTTGGCTATTATTAGATCATTAGACGCGTACGCCTTGACTCCGAATTGCTCCGCAGGGGACTTGCAGTAGACCTTGCAGAAGTTGAGAGCCTAATTTCATCGAAGAAGGTACAGGTGAATGGAAGCTTCGCTTCAACGCCAGCTCAGATGGTTCTGAAAAGCGACAGCTTAGAGCTGACGCCTAATTCAAACCGGTATGTGAGTCGTGGAGGGGACAAACTTGAGCATGCTCTTCAGGTTTTTGATATCAATCCGGAGAATTTAAATTGTGTAGATATCGGCGCATCCACAGGTGGATTTTCAGACTGTTTACTACAGCAGGGTGCTTCTACAGTGACGACAATCGATGTTGGCTATGGATTACTCCACGAACGTCTTGCAAACGATCCACGAATTATCAAATTCGAACGATTAAATATTCGAGATGCCTCTTCTAAAATTCCGCATCAGCAGTTTGGGCTACTTGTGGCTGATCTTTCCTTCATATCGTTGAAGTTGGTCCTTCAAGATCTAATGAATCTCTGCACTATTCGTGCTTCTATGGTTTTGCTAATGAAGCCACAATTTGAGTCATCCTATGAAGAGGCGAGCCGCGCTAAGGGGGTAATCCGAGATCCAAGGATATGGAAACGAACCTTAAAGGAAGTTCAGGAAGAAGCGAACACTCTTGGAGCTCCTCTTCAAAAAGTCACTGCTTCCCCTCTAAGTGGTGCACGAGGTAACAGGGAGTTCTTTGTGCATCTGAAGATTGGCGGAGAGCAACAGCCTATTAATATAGATTTAGTTATTGAAGAGATGAAACTAGATAGCGAATAGTGGATAAGAAGCCACTATCCCATAACCTAGAGAAGATATGACGCGAGTCGCTGCATTTATAAACATAAATAGACAGGAAGCTATTGACCTAGCAGGGGATCTTATCGAGTGGATTGAGGCCGCTGGGCACTCATGTTTTCTTATGGGTGACTCTGCCAAAGCAATCAACCGTGAAGATATTGCTATTCGAGAAGAAGAGATAGATAGTTCATTTGATCTTGCCGTGGCATTAGGTGGCGATGGTTCCATTCTTTATGTGGTTCGTAAAGTGGGCGATTTCGGAGTTCCTGTTATGGGTATTAACCACGGACGGATGGGGTATCTTTCTGAAGTTGAACCGGAACTAGCCCAACAACGTATACAGGCTTTCTTTGAAGGTAATCACGAGATTGAAGAACGGATGAGGCTGGAAATTGTAGTTGATGGGCTCGCAGGTCCGTTGCGTGGCCTTAACGAAGCAGTTATAGAAAAGGTAGATACTGGGCGAACTGTTCGGCTTAGTTTGGACATTAACAACGATTTCTTCACATCTTACGCTACTGACGGTCTCATTATTGCTACTCCGACAGGCTCGACGGCGTATTCCTTATCAGCGCGCGGGCCGATTGTGGATCCTACTCATCACGCCCTTTTGCTGACACCTGTTGCCCCGCATTCTTTGTTTGACCGAGCAGTAGTTCTTTCTCCATCAGACAATTTACAGATACAAGTCCTCCCAGATTGTGAAGCGTCTGTAGCGTTGGATGGCTACATAGTCGCCCAGCTTGAAGTCGGCCAATCGTTAACATGCAAAGCAGCGGAGAAACCTGCTCGTATGGTTTCGTTTGGGGGAAATAGTTTCCATCGTGTTCTTAAGGAAAAGTTTGGTTTATCTGACCGATGATTTTCGCAAGTAAATTAAGAAGGTAGCTTTGCTAACAGACCAGAGTGAGGATCAGAGCCAATTATTGGAACTGGCTGTTACAAATCTCGGAGTAATTGAGCATGCTTCACTCCTATTTGGACCTGGAATGACTGCCATAACTGGAGAAACAGGTGCAGGGAAAACGCTCTTGGTTACAGCGCTCCAACTTCTCTCAGGGGGAAGATCTGATAGTTCTCTCGTTGGAGTCTATGGGGAAGAGGCAATTATTGAAGGTCGGTTTTTTTTCGAAGGAGGCGAGATCATATTGCAGCGAACGATTCCGCGAGAAGGAAGATCGAGAGCCTACGTAGATGGACGGATTTCTTCCGTTGCATTCCTACAAGAACTTTCAGAGCCGATTGTAGAAATCCATGGCCAACATGGATTTTCCGGCTTGGTGCATAAAGAGCATCAACGTAAGGCCTTAGATGACTTTGGTTTAATCGATCTCTCTCAACTAGAGAATCTTCATCAAGAGGAAAGAGAACTCATTGGAGTTATGCAAGAGCTAGGAGGTGGAGATACTGACCGGAGCAAAGAACTTGAACTATATCGATTCCAAGCAGCCGAAATTGATGAAGTCGGAGTCGCAGATGCTCTCGAAGACGAAAGACTTCGTGCTGAGGAGCTACTACTTGGAGACGCAACAGGAAATAGGGAAGTAGCGACTCAAGTAAGCGAAATCTTGGCATCAGATAGTCATTTCAATGAAGAAATCTCTGAGGCTCTCAGGCAAATGAAGGGTCGCGATGCTTTAAACAACCTCGAAACAAAAGTCACTGATCTTCTAGATTTCGTTACGGAAGTGGCCTCAGACGCTAGAAATATCGCGGAGTCAATAGACGTTAGTCCCGAGAAACTTGCTCAAATACAATTGCGCCGAAGTTTACTTACGGGATTGCGAAGGAAATATGGTGAAACGCTCGAAGAGGTATTGCAATACCGGAGTGGTCTTCATGAGAAGATTGAATCAATCGAAGGTTCCGCTGAAAGAATAAAAGACACAGAGAAACGCCTTCTAGACGTAAGAGAAAAAATTAACCACGAAGAGAAACAAATCCTNCAGCAAAGAAAAAAAATAGCACCAAAGTTATCTGAGGAAATATGCCTACGTTTGGCAAACTTGTCCTTACCTAAAGCAAATATTGAATTCTCTATAGAAGGGGCATCTGGGGAGGATGTGGANCTTCTAGTCGCACTTAACAAAGGCACNCCAGCTCAATCATTGTCCAAGATTGCCTCAGGCGGTGAGCTTTCTCGAACAATGCTTGCACTTCGTCTCGTCCTTTCTAGCGATCCCTCAACATCTGTGTTTGATGAAGTAGATGCAGGGATAGGCGGAGAAGTCGCTGTTTCCGTTGGTGCTGCCCTAAGGGACTTGGCTAAAGATAGACAAGTTCTTGTCGTGACTCACCTAGCACAAGTAGCTTCACATGCGGATACTCATATCGCCGTAACCAAATCTGAGACAAATTCAGGCGTAGAAGTCAAGGTTGGTCAATTGGACGAAGATCAAAGAGTGGTTGAAATTTCCCGAATGCTTTCCGGTTCCCCAGAAAGCGAGCATGCCCAGAAACACGCAAGAGAACTGATCTCCCAATCTCGCTTGGATTTGTAGCTTCCTTTGTTTGGATCTTTGTAGCTTCATCTAAAGGAAAATTCATTATCCAGACGTATAGAGCCAAGTTCGGGTATGATGGAATCCCGTGACCAAGCACATTTTTGTTACCGGTGGCGTAGCTAGTTCGTTGGGGAAAGGATTGACTGCTTCCTCCCTTGGACGCCTTCTGAAAGCTCGTGGACTTCGGGTAACGATGCAGAAACTTGATCCGTATCTAAATGTGGATCCAGGGACCATGAATCCATATGAGCATGGAGAAGTGTTTGTTACAGACGACGGTGGAGAAACGGATTTAGATCTAGGCCACTATGAAAGATTTATCGATGAGAACCTATCTCAAGGTTCGAATGCCACTACTGGTTCAATCTACTCATCAGTTATTGCCGCAGAACGCCGCGGCGATTATTTAGGTAAAACTGTCCAAGTTATTCCTCATATCACNGACGAAATAAAAA
The DNA here is from genome assembly GCA_002715405.1 of Acidimicrobiaceae bacterium. Taxonomy (GTDB): domain Bacteria; phylum Actinomycetota; class Acidimicrobiia; order Acidimicrobiales; family UBA8592; genus UBA8592. Next base: position 19,526 of record PAZD01000023.1, on the reverse strand, counting down.
AACGTATCACCTCGCTCTCAGGAGATAACGTAGACGTTGTCATCACTGAAATTGGTGGAACGGTAGGCGACATTGAGATACTTCCTTTTCTTGAAGCGATTCGACAATTCCGCTTGGATTGCGGCAGGGAGAATGTCTGCTATGTCCATGTGACTTTGGTCCCATTTATTGGGCCATCCGGAGAGCAGAAAACAAAGCCTACGCAGCATTCCGTAACGGAATTGAGAAGCCGGGGAATCCAACCAGACGCAATAGTTTGCCGAAGTGAACAGCCGATAAATGATGCATTAAAGGGCAAGATATCAAATTTATGTGATGTTCCTTTAGAAGGAGNAATTAACGCTGCAGACGCTGACTCCCTTTATGAAATTCCCCTTGTAATCCACGAAGAAGGGCTTGATCAATTTCTTTGTTCTATACTTCAAATCCCACCAAGTGAACCCGACCTTAAGGGATGGAAGGCTCTTGTCGATAAAGTTCAGTCGACTAGAAGTTCAATCCGCATAGGNTTGATTGGTAAGTACGTTACTTTGGTAGATGCATATCTTTCTGTTGTGGAATCCCTTAACCATGCGGGTATACATGCTGGAACAAGTGTCAATATTGAATGGATTCAAGCTGAAGAAGTTGAGGGTCTTTTAGCTGCGGGGAGATTAAAAGACCTAGATGGTATTGTCGTCCCTGGTGGCTTTGGCGAACGCGGGGTAGAGGGTAAGATCGCAGCTGTCGGGTTCGCCAGACAAAATCATATCCCCTGCCTTGGTTTGTGTTTAGGTATGCAGGTAATGACGATTGAATTCGCTAGAAACGTTCTAGGGATGAATGGGGCGAATTCTACTGAATTTGATGCACGTACCTCCTTTCCAGTTATAGATCTGATGGATTCTCAAAGAGATATCGAGGATATGGGGGGCACCATGCGTCTAGGAGCGTATGTGGCTGAGCTTCTTGAAGGGTCGCAAGTTGCGGAAGCGTATAGTCGTACTGTTGTTTCTGAACGCCACCGGCACAGGTACGAATTTAATCCCAAATTCAGATCCAATTTTGATGAGTCAGACTTTGTTTGTTCTGGAGAAAGTCCTGATGGAAGACTTGTCGAATTTATTGAATTGCCAACTCACCCGTTTTGGATTGGAACACAGGCTCATCCTGAGTTCAAGAGCCGCCCTGATCGTCCTGCCCCTTTGTTCGTTGGATTTGTTGATGCAGCTATGGTTCGCGCTAAAGGAAGAAATCCACAGCTTCTCGAGATAGATGAGCCTTCGACTGTGGATTCGCCTTGAGTAAAGGAGTTACTCCTATTAAACAATTTGAGCCAGTTAGTGAGAAAATACGATTTGCGGGGGAGATAGTTTCGATTTATGAAACAACACTACTTGGTCCCGATCAGAATGAAATCATAAGAGATGTGGTCAGACATCCTGGGGCTGTATGTGTGGTTCCACTTGTAGGAGAGTCTGTTAGGATGATTCGCCAATATCGTTCTGCAACTAATAAATATCTTCTCGAGATACCAGCTGGGAAAAGAGATTTGATAGGTGAATCGCCTGAAGAGACAGCCCATAGAGAACTCATCGAAGAAGTAGGCCTTAAGGCCGGGAAGCTTACTCTTCTTGGTGAGTTCTACAATTCTCCAGGCTTTTGCGATGAGTATTCTTACTGTTATCTAGCTCAAAATTGCGTATCAGTTCCTGACAATCGCCAAGGGATTGAAGAAGAACATATGGAGATCGTTCATATCGACCTCCAAGATGTCCAAACGATGATTGATGAAAAGGATATCGTTGACGCAAAATCGATCATAGGGCTGATGCTTGCTAAAGAGCACGTTAGATGAATGGTGAGTCCGGATCAGAGCTACGGGAAATANACGACTTTCTTCTTTGGTTAAGAGTAGAAAGAGGGCGAGCCGAATCAACCATAAGTTCATATAAACGGGATTTACTTAAATATGTCGAATGGCTGANAGAACAGGGAGAGCAGGTTAATTCGGTAGAGGAGTCGTCCATTGTCACTTACCTTAGGAACCTTCAATCAGGAGGCTTCGCAGCCTCAACCATAGCCCGATCTATGGTCGCGATTCGGTCCTTCCATCGATTCTTGGAACTTGAAGATATCCGATCCGGTGATCCGACAAAAAACGTTGAACTTCCACGCGTTCCCCGAGGTTTACCAAAGCCTATTACCGAGAGAGAAGTAAATGAGCTCCTCTCGATAGTTGAGGGAACTAAGGCGCCAGAGAGAAGGGATAAAGCTATTCTCGAAGTTCTATATGGTACAGGGGCCAGAATTTCTGAGGTCGTTGCACTATCAATCAGCGACATTGACCTTTCTGAAAGCCTTCTCAAAGTGCTTGGGAAAGGAAACAAAGAACGGATAGTCCCTCTTGGAAGATACGCCGAAAGAGCACTGGAAAACTGGTTATGTCCAGAAGGTAGAGGAAAGTTCGAGCCAGAACGATGGTCTAGTAGGGATGATAGCGAAGCTTTATTTCTTAATCGCCGAGGTCGGAGATTAAGCCGCCAAGGAGGATGGGGCATTGTCAAAAAGTATGGAAGCAAAATTGGGTTAGGTGAACTGCTCTCGCCACATACACTGAGGCATTCATGTGCTACTCACATGCTTGAGCACGGAGCGGATATACGAACAGTACAAGAATTACTGGGTCATGCAAGTATCTCTACAACTCAGATTTATACTCAAGTATCGCGGGAACAACTTATCGAGGTTTATCAGTCCGCCCACCCACGAGCGTTGCTGTAGAAATGGCTTTCTTAGGACCGCTGGCTCATCTAGTAAAGAGATTCTTTGTATCAATACTCGTTCAGCGTAATAACCCCAAAGAGGAAAAATATCTTCTTAGTCTTTTAACTGATCGTGAAACCAAGTTGTATTTTGCTCAACCGCTTATCGATAGAATACACAGCGTTCAATCCGCTACTAAGGCTAAAGCTGAGCTCCAAAATAGGGATGACCAAAATCTTGTAGTAGCTGCAGCTCTCCATGATGTCGGAAAAGCTCAAGCCAATCTTGGTATTTTAGGGCGCGTCCTAGCTACTATCATCGATTTTATTTTGCCATTGCGGATTTTGTCAGAATGGAAACGCCATAAGGGAATAAGGAAAAAAATTCACCTTTATTCTTTCCATAGCGAACGAAGTGCTGACCTTTTAGAAGAAGCCGGAAGTTCACAGCTTGTAATAACGTGGGCTCGCCATCATCACGATAAGTCCAGTGATGTCCCACTACCTGTTGAAGTTTTCACGTTATTGAAAAGATCTGATTAGTAGTGAATCCATATCTTGTCGAAGACCCCGAAGATCCCCTGATAGCTGATTTTCTCCGCCTCGATGATCATAAGTTGCGACAAGAACGAGAACTCCCTAATGGCGACATGGCAGGATTTTTTTTGGCAGAAGGTGATCAGGTCATTGAGCGTGCATTGGCGACTGGACACAAACTTTCCACACTGATCGTCGACGCAAATCGGAGAAAACCTCTCCCTGCTTCTATCCCCGAAATGACAAAAATTTTACTTTGTAAAGAAAGCGCACTCGTTGCTATATCAGGAAGGTCTAGCCTCAAAGACCCTATTGGATCCTTTATTCGTCCTCCTCCTCTTTTTCTCGAAGACGCCCTTCAATTGAGTAAAACAATTGTGGTCACCGAAAGTATTACTAACCCGACAAATATGGGAGCTCTATTTAGGAATGCTGCTGCTCTGGATGCTGACCTTGTATGCGNGGACTCAACATCATGTGACCCCTTGTACCGACGAGCTGTCCGTGTTTCTATGGGGCAGGTTTTTTCGATCAAACATGTTCGAGCTGACCATATTAACGATTTGTTTGAAAGATTAAACTCCTCCGGATTTACTTGCTTTGCGTTGACCTTAGAAAGCGACGCTGAAGACATAAGTAACTTGAAACTTGAAGAAGAAACTCAAGTGGCTATGTTTGTCGGAGCTGAAGGTTCCGGTCTTACAAAAGCAACCGTCGACAAATGCGATCACAAAATCCGAATCCCCATGAATCAGAACGTGGATTCACTTAACGTAGGAACAGCTTTAGCAGTCGCCTTGTATGTGACACGAGAAAAACGTCGATCAGGCCTCTAAAAGGCCACAATTTCGTTTAGCGCGACTAAGAGTTTCAGAAGCTACTTGTTGAGCTTTTTCGGCTCCTATCTCTAATAGTCGCATAGTTTCTGCCGGGTCGGCTTGAAGTTCAGCGAATCGTTGCTGAATCGGATGAAGTAGTTCAACAACAGCGTCGGCTGTAGCAATTTTCAAATCTCCGTACCTTTTATAAGATTCAGCAATTCTGTTAGGCGGTTCTCCAGTTGCGGCTCCAAGAATGGAGAGGAGGTTAGAAACACCTGGTTTATTCTCAAAGTCGAAGATGACCTCATCTCCNCTATCGGTAACAGCTCGTTTGATTTTTTTCCGAACACTGTCAGGCGGCTCGAGGACATTAATCGTGCCGTTAATCGATGTTTGTGATTTTGACATCTTACGTTCAGGGTTTTGCAAATCCATAACACGCGCACCGACTGGAGGGATTACATGCTTAGGGATAACAAAAGTATCTCCAAATCGATTATTGAATCGCTCAGCGATATCCCTCGTAATCTCAAGATGTTGTCGTTGGTCGTCTCCAACGGGGACAAGGTCAGTGTCATACAAAAGAATGTCTGCAGCTTGAAGAGCTGGATANGTAAATAAACCTGCTGAAATAAAATCACTACGATCAGATTTGTCTTTAAAGGCCGTCATTCGGCTTAGCTCTCCGTAACTGACTGTGCATTCCATTAACCAAGCCAACTGGGAATGTTCCGGAACGTGGCTTTGAGCAAATAGAGTGCAACTTTTAGGATCGAGGCCGACAGCCATTAGAAGCTGCGCAAGTTCTAAAGTGTTTGTTCTAAGCTCCTCTGGATCTTTTGGAAGAGTTAGTGCATGCAGATCTACTATGCAGTAAACAGAATCATGTTCTTTTTGGTGATCTACCCAATTCATGAGAGCTCCGAGGAGGTTCCCAAGGTGTAAATCGCCTGAAGGTTGGATTCCGCTAAATACTCGTGCCATCTTGGATAAGGTTACGCGATGAAACAGTGTATGTGCGCTACCCAGTGGGTGAAATCTTAGAAAGAGGGAATCTCAGCTAAGATTTATTCATGGAAGGAAATAGGCAACCTCCAATAAATTATATTGAACGTATCACTGCTACATACTCTGCTCTTGGATATGAGCCGTACGAATGGTCTTACATAAAACGAGAATCTGCGCTTGCGACCATTAATAAGCCTTTGTCTGAAAGTAGGCTCGGAGTTATAGCAACTGGTGGTATATATCAAAGAGGTCAGACAGCTTTTACATATAAAGATGATGTTACCTACCGTGCGATTCCTTCGGATGTTTCAACCGAAGATCTAAGAGCTACCCATTTTGCGTATGATCTCACTGACGCTAGGAGTGATATCAATGTTGTGTTTCCTATTGATGCGTTACGAATGTTGGACGCAAATGGTGTTATCGGAGAGCTCGCTCCCTATCTTTTTACGTGTATGGGAGGCATTTACTCCCAAAGACGCGTTGATGAAGAGCTTGCACCGGTCTTAGTTGAACGATGCCTAGATGATGAGGTCGATGTTATACTTCTGATTCCTGTTTGACCGGTATGCCATCAGACCGTGGGCCTGATAGCGCATCAACTTGAAAATGCTGGTATTCCTACAGTCTCTGTTTCCTCAGCGCGCGATATTACCCAAGCAGTAGGGACTCCTAGAGCTAGCTTTCTCGACTTTCCGCTTGGCCATACGACTGGTAAAGCTGGGGATCCAGTCCTCTCATATGAAATTATTTTCCAAGCTGTCTCTTTGATCGAACGAATTACTGGAACAGTATTGGAAGACCTTCCTCAACGTTGGAGTGAATCTGATAGCTGGAAGGACGATGTATTTCCGGAAGGTGGGTCTGGACGTATTGATAATGATGAAGTAGTGGACGATCGTCTGGACCGTTGGGATCAGCCCCAATACCAGTCCCGAAGTGATTTGGATGCATCACTGAAAGCCCACATTGGGCAGGATTGTAAAGTTTGCAAAGGGATAGATTACTAAAATTTCTTTGTAGCTAAGACCTAATTGCAGACCTTGGTAGAGCAAGTGCGTAAAATTTGATCAGAGGGTTCACTTCTTCGTACTAGTTGGGATCTAAGGTAAAAAAGTGACATATGAAGTAGAAACATCCGTTTTTGCAGGGCCATTTGATCTGCTGCTACATCTAATTCTGCAGGATGAGGTTGATCTGTATGAAATCTCTCTTGGCGCAATCGTTGATGCCTATCTTCAAGAAATTGCACGAATGGAAGATGTAGATCTAGGAGTTGCAACAGAGTTTCTTCTTATTGCTGCAACTCTTGTGGAACTCAAGAGCCGACGCCTACTTCCAAACACTAGCGGGTACGATTTGGAAGACGAGCTTGCTCTCTGGGAAGAGCGAGACTTGCTCCTTGCTCGTCTTCTGGAATGTAAAACTTTTAAAGACGCTTCGCGGTCTCTTGAAAATTTAGCATTTGATGCTGCGCTTTCCTTTCCACGGACTGCAGGAATGGAGGAACAATTTTTCGGTTTGGTTCCTGATTTGCTTTCTGGAGTTTCAGCCGATGATCTTGCCGAAGCATATAAGAGGGCAACTGCTCCTAAGCCATCCATTGATCTCTTTCATGTTACTCCAGTTAAATTAACTGTTGCGGAAACTGTAGAGAAGCTAGTTTCTGAAATTTCAAACCGCAGAAAAACCACATTACGAGAATTAACCAATAACGCCGTAGACAGAATAGAAATTGTTGTCCATTTTCTTGCTGTCCTTGAAATGTATAAGCAGGGTATGGTCGAACTTACTCAGCTTTCTACCTTTGGGGCTTTAACGATTGAATGGATTGGCCTTGACCATGTAAATGATCTCATGCCTATCGACACATATGAGGGGTGATTACGATATCTGACGAATTTAGAAAAGCTATAGAAGCGATAATTCTTGTTTCTGATAACCCTGTTAGCTCAAATGTGATGGCGCAGTTACTTGAAATTTCAAAGAAAAAAGTTGAACAAATATGTGATGAACTCGCCAATGAGTATGAGAAAGAGGGCCGTGGATTTATTCTAACGACTGTTGCCGGTGGGTATCGGTTCCAGACACATCCAAATACGGCTCCATATGTCGAACGGTTTGTTTTGGAAGCACAGAATACAAGACTTTCTGCAGCTGCACTTGAGACCTTGGCAATTATTGCTTATAAGCAACCCATCTCAAGGATGCAAATTTCCGCTATCCGTGGAGTGGATGTCGATAGTGTTGTTCGAACATTGCAACAACGCAGCTATGTATATGAAGTTGGCCGCGACGTAGGTCCAGGGTCTGCTGTCCTCTTTGGAACAACGTCTTTGTTCCTTGAACGAGTTGGCCTTAATTCGTTGAATGACTTGCCACCGTTAGCTGATTTTGTGCCAGGTGCTGATGTCGTTGAAGCATTAGAAGGCGGCCTCCGACCTGAAGTTTCAAAAACTAAACAAGACTTAACTGGTGACACCCTATCTATGCAATCGGGGAATGATAGGCCTCCGGCGTCCTAGTTTCGTGGCGCAAGAACAAATCAGCGGCGAAAAACTCCAAAAAGTTCTAGCACGTCTTGGGATAGCCAGCCGAAGGTCAGCTGAGGTGATGATTTCGGAAGGAAGAGTTTTAGTTAACAACAAGAAAGCAGAACTTGGACAGCGAATAGATCCAGCGCGTGATCACGTGGTTGTCGATGGGGTTCACGTCGGTACAAAACCTGACCTTGTTTATTATCTTCTTTACAAACCAACTGACGTTGTCTCAACGGCAAGTGACCCTCATAACCGTCCGACGGTAGTTGGAATGGTTCCTAGTACACCTCGAGTTTTTCCCGTTGGTCGTCTTGACAGGGAAAGCGAAGGCCTTCTTGTTCTTACGAATGATGGGGATATGACATACCGTTTGACACATCCATCATTTGGAGTACCCAAAGAATATTACGTCTTTGTTTCTCAAGAAGTGCCTCGATCTGCTCTGCGGGCCTTACGTGAAGGAGTGGAAATCGAAGAAGGGATCACAGCACCAGCAAAAGTTTCTCAAGTTGAACCTGGTTTATTAAAGATCATTATTCATGAGGGGCGAAATAGGCAGATTCGTAGAATGTGCGAAAAGGTTGGTTATCCCGTTAATCGTTTGATCCGAACCCGTATAGGTCCAATAAGCGACCGAAAGTTATCCTCAGGGGAATGGAGAGAATTGACAACTAAGGAAATACGAGATCTTGAGCGGGCGATTACAAATAAAAAGAACGTTATATAGTTTGACTGGCACAATCAGCGAAATCATCTCAGTTTCATGTTCTACCGAGGCTAATATCTCAAGAGTGGACATAAGATCAAAGAAGAGTATACGCATCGCCCTTTCCTCGATTGGGAGGCAAAAATGAGTAAAAATGCAGGGATTATAGGATTAGGACTTATCGGTGGTTCTATTGGTATTGCTCTAAGGGAAGCAGGGTGGTTTGTAGTTGGTCAAGATATTGCCCCTGATCAAGAAGCGCTTGCGATTGAAATAGGCGCTGTAGATGCTATTGGGACAATGGATAACGTTGACATCGCTTTTGTTGCGACACCAGTAGGCAGTATTGTTGATGCTGTTCTGCAAGCCATCGAGGAAGGTGCTCAAACAGTTACCGATGTGGGTAGCGTAAAAGGCTCAATAGTTCAAGAAATCAATAACCCGAAATTTGTTCCTGGCCATCCCATGGCGGGAAGTGAACAAGAAGGTATTCGCGGTGCTCGAGGAGACCTGTTTAGGGGGGCTGCGTGGGTTCTCACGCCGGCGGAAGTTACCGATGATGATCACTTTGCGGAGGTAAGAGCGTCAATTGTTGAAATAGGTGCTGATGTCGTTGTCATTGATGCTGACTCCCACGACGAGCTCGTTGCAGTAGTATCTCATGTCCCGCATTTAACAGCTGGTGCCCTGATGCGAATTGCTGACCAGCACTCTCAAGAACATCGACCTCTTCTCCGGTTAGCTGCGGGAGGATTTAGAGATATGACTCGGATAGCTGCGGGGCATCCAGGTATTTGGCCTGATATCTGTATCGATAATTCGGAGGCGATTCTGAGCGTTATAAGAGAAGTGATTACAGCTTTGGAAGAAACGCAAAGAATCATCGCTGCGAGGGACAAGGAAGCTCTCTTAAGCGAATTGGAGAAAGCCAGAACAGCAAGAATAAATCTACCAACTGGCGTTCCGGATGATATAGATCTTGATGTTGTCCGGATTCCGGTTCTCGATCAGCCTGGTGAACTAGCGAGTTTAACTCGTTTAGCTACCGAAATTGATGTGAATATTTATGACCTTGAAATAGCCCACTCATCCGAGGGGGAGCGAGGTGTTGTAATCATGGTCGTCCCAGCAGACAAAAGCGAACGACTTGTTGGTGGGCTGATGGCGAACGGTTACCGGCCATCTATCAGGGCAATGGAATAGTAATGCTGCATATCGACCCACTACTCAAACCACCGAACGTGAGTCTTTCTTTGCCAGGTTCGAAGAGTATTACTAATAGAGCACTTATTACCGCAGCTCTTGCAAANGGTAACTCTGTGCTGAATGGTGTTCTTTTCTCGGAGGACACTTTTGCAATGGTTGATTCGTTGCGAAAACTTGGGGTCGAAATAGTTGCGGATTCGGGTAGCGCGACGATAACCGTTAAAGGTTCAGGTGGAGAACTTGAAATTCCTACTGAACCTCTTTGGGTTAATCAAAGCGGAACAACAGCTCGATTTTGCCTGCCACTTGCAGCCTTGGCAAGATCAGAGGTGGTTATAGATGGTGACGAACAAATCAAANCCCGACCCCATAAAGACTTGTTTCTCGCACTTAATTCCTTGGGTGTTGACATTAACTACCTTTCCACTCCTTACACATTTCCGGTCTGCATCAATGGGCAAGACTTTTCAGGAGGGAGAGTTGAAGTAAACGGAGAAGTTTCCAGCCAGTTCATTTCAGCTTTGCTTTTGGCTGCTCCCTTGCTTTCTGAAAAACTTGAATTAATTATTGGGGGGGAATTGGTTTCAAGGCCTTATGTTGATATGACATTAGCTGTTATGGAGGCATTTGGTGTAGAGGTAGAACGACAATGTGAGCAGGAGTATTCGGTTTCTCCAGGGAGTTATAAGGCTGTGAAGTATCGCATCGAACCCGACGCGTCTACTGCATCTTATTTTTTCGCAGCGGCGGCCGTTTCCGGAGGAAAAGTCACCGTTGATGGCTTAGGTAGTGGATCAATACAAGGGGANACTCAATTTGTTGACCTGCTTGAGGAAATGGGTTCTAAAGTAGAGAAGACAGATGAATTCATCACTGTCACCGGAGGAGAGTCCCTATCAGGAATTGATGTATCGATGGCTGCATTCTCGGATACGGTTCCCACCCTTGCAGCTATAGCTCCATATGCTACAAGTCCAGTTTCGATTAGGGATATTTCTTTCATCTCAAGAAAAGAATCGGATAGAGTCGCTGCGCTACATGTGGAACTGTCCAAAGTCGGTATTCACGTTGAGCGTACTAAGACAGGTCTTGAGATATATCCAGGGGAACCTAACGCAGGAGTTATCCAAACATATGACGATCATCGTATAGCGATGGCATTTTCAATTATGGGGTTATTTGCACTGGGCACTGCCCTCGATTCGCACCATTGTGTGGCCAAAACATTTCCAGGTTTTTTTGATGCCCTTGATAAGATTAGAGCCAAAGGTGACGCTTCTTTAAGGATTCTTGCTATTGATGGGCCGGCAGGTTCTGGCAAATCAACTCTCGCTAAGCACATAGCTATACAATTAGGCTTAGATTACTTAGATACTGGGGCAATGTATCGAAGCGTTGCGGCTATTGCGCTTTCAATAGAAGTAGATCCAGGAGATGAAGAACGAGTAACAGCTATTGCGGAAACGATCAATATAAGTTTTGAGGATGACAGGGTGTATGTCGATGGGAAGGACCTTTCTGAAGAGATTCGAAGTCCAGAGGTTAACGCTGCTGTGAGTCAAGTTGCTGCCAATACTGGTGTCAGGTCGGCTATGAGAAGGCAACAAAGGACATGGGCACGCGAGCGAGGCGGCGGCGTCNTTGAAGGTCGTGACATAGGGTCTATTGTTTNTCCTGACGCACGCCTCAAAGTCTATGTGACTGCGACACCTGAAGAGCGAGCGAGAAGACGGAGCTTAGAAACAGGCCGAACTGTTGAAGATATTATGAAAGAAATTCTTGAGAGGGACACGAAAGACAGTACGCGCGGCGATTCCCCTCTCGTAGCTGATGATGAAGCCGTGGTGATCGATACAACGGGTAAGACGATTGAAGAAACAGCTGACTACATTCAGAGGCTATTTTTGTGACTGCAGCATTTGANGAGGCACGAAAATCAATGGATGAGCGTCCTTCTTTCTTATCTATTTTTCTATATGTGGTTGTTAAGTATTCGGCGAGGGCAGCCTCCTTTCTCTTTTTTCGGGCCTACGTAAAAAATTCAAAATCCTTACCGAAGAGTGGGAGGGTTATTGTTGCCCCTACTCACCGTTCGAATCTTGATGTCCCTTTGATAGGCGCAACCTGCCGGCGAAAACTGTTCTATCTTGCTAAGGGGTCCTTGTTTGTTTCAAGGTTTTGGGCTTGGGCATTGCCTGGGATGGGGGGGATACCTCTTGATCGGTCATCGCGGGCAGATAAACTTGCAATTAAGGCTTCATTAAATGCGCTTAAAAGTGGTAAAGCGCTAACGGTTTTTCCTGAAGGGGAGAGAAAATCAGGTCCCTCGATTTTTCCTATTCTTGATGGAGCTGTCTGGCTTGCCGCAAAGGCTGAAGCTCCGATACTTCCAGTTGGTATAGGCGGGTCTGAAAAGGCGATGCCAAAAGGNAAATTTTTTCCACTCCCAAGGAGGGTCGTGATTCTCTATGGAGAGTTGATTCCACCACCTAAACCTCTGCCGGGTGAGAGAAGAGTTTCGCGGTCGGCTCTGAAAGAGTATTCCGACTCTCTCCATGAGATTCTTCAGGAGTTATTCGNTGAGGCTCAAATTATAGCTAGATCACCGTATACCTAAATTCTACAGATTACTTAAGCGCAGTAAGCACTTCAGATGCTTCTATGGAACGGTCATCGGTTGAACTTTGGATACCTTCACTCATCAATCCTAATTTTGAAAAAAACCCAATGGCTTGGATTAGGGTTCGAAGTTCTCGTGGGGGAGGGAAATACTCTTCCTCTAACACAAAACTTAATTCTTCAACTCCTAAAACGGGGGCGAGTTTTTCTAAAACAGCGTTGACGAGTTCTTCAGGCGCTGAAGCTCCTGCGGTTACGCCTACTATCCCAGATAGCTCTCTTGGGACTTCCGAAGCATGGTTGATCCTATGGACTTCTTTGCATCCTACTTCGGTAGCTAACCGTTCGAGGGCCCTTGTGTTGGATGAGTTCTCCGAACCTATGACGATTACACTGTCACATTGCTCAGCTATAGACATAAGTGCACCTTGCCTGTTTGTTGTAGCGAAACAAAGGTCACTTTTTCCAGGAATTTCCAGAGAAGGGAAACGTTCCTTTGCTGCCTCAAGTATCGACTCCCAATCACGGTGACTTAATGTTGTTTGTGCCAACAAAGAAACATCACCAGCGAATTCTGGGAGATTTTCGATAGCATCTGTTGATTCAACGATATGGGTTGCTTCAGGGGCTACAGCAACCGTTCCAACTGCTTCTTCATGGCCTTGATGGCCTATATAAATAATGTTGTGTCCTTTTTTAACTCGAACTTTAACTTCATGATGGACTTTTGTTACTAGTGGGCAAACAGCGTCTACAACGTAGTTACTTTGCTCCCTAGCGGAAGCAACAACTTCAGGAGCTGATCCGTGGGCGCTTAACATCACTGGATAACCTGAAGGCACCTCATCAATATCATCAACGAAAATAACGCCAAGAGCTTCGAAACGTTCAACAACAACTTTGTTATGTACGATCTCGTGGTAGCAGTAAACCGGAGATGGGAAAGCTCTTACCATCCAAGTCAGTGCCTTTATGGCCATTTCCACTCCAGCACAAAATCCTCGAGGAGACGCTAGGAGGACTTTGTTAACAGCCATGATTATATTTTGTGAAAAATAAGGGTTCGGTCACTTCATAAGCAAACTTAGTGTTTTCTGCGTCTTCTTTCATCTTTCCCACCTATGTTCGAGGAAGGCTAATAACCTAGATAGTATGTCTTCCCCTCGTGTAGTAGATATTGTAAAGGGTTCGCCTGCTGATTTGGCGGGAATACTTGTTAATGATGTACTGCTTTCTCTCAATGGAGAAATGCCCAGNGATGTTATCCAGTACCAGCTGTTAACCGATCAGGCTTATCTCGACTTAGAAATTCAACGAGGAGGGCTTCCATTAGAGCTTGAGGTCAATAAACAGCCAGGTGAGCCTCTAGGAATTCAAGTAGATTCTGCGTTGTTTGACCAGATAAGGACTTGTGACAACCATTGTGAGTTCTGCTTCATATATCAACTGCCATCTGGAATGAGGTCGAGCCTCTATGTTAAAGATGATGATTATCGCCTCTCATTCCTGTATGGAAACTTCACTACTCTCACTCGTTTCACTGAAGCTGATCTTGAAAGAGTGATAACTGAGGGTCTTTCTCCCTTAAATGTAAGTATCCATGCGACCGATCCCGAGGTGCGCAATGAAATGCTTCGCAATCGACGTGGAGGTCCGAGCTTAAGATGGTTGCAGGCTCTTCTAGCACACGGAATTAAAATTCATGGACAGGTAGTGGTATGCCCGGGGATAAATGATGGGCCTGTGCTAGATGACACTCTGTGCACTGTGTTCGAGCAATACCGTTCATTGGAATCGCTCTGCATCGTTCCTTTAGGCGTTAGCCAATACACCAAAGAGAAGAGAATGCGAATGCATACTATAGAAGAAGCGTCGTCGGTTCTGGATCTAGTGGAATATTGGCAGTCGGTATTTTTCCGACATACAGGAAGGAGGATTGTTCATGCTGCAGATGAGTATTATCTAATGGCTGATCGTTGTTTCCCGACTGTAGAAGAATACGAAGGTTTCGGCATGTATGAAGATGGTGTTGGCATATACAAAACATTCGAACAGGAATTCCATGGGAATGTTAAAGTGCCAACTAACCCAGCATCTGGATTTTTTGCTTGGGTTGATGGGGCGCCTGCGGAAGGGTATCGCTCTGAACGGCTTTCGTCAGAACCAGTCAAACTTCGTAAAAAACGTAAAGCAAATGTCGGTATTCTCACCGGAGAATACGGGGCGAGACTCCTGCCTGAGTTAATTGACAGTTTAGGGCGAACAGATGTCCGAGTTATTCCAGTTCCGAACACATTCTTTGGAGGAAATGTAGCTGTTGCAGGACTTATGGTTGGTGAAGATATAGCTAAAGTACTTGAAGGAGAACCCGAAGGGGATCGTTATCTACTCCCTGATGTTTGTTTGTCTCAAGGAAAATTTCTTGATGGGATGGTTGTAGGAGACCTGCCGAGAGCAGTTGAGGTAGTTGCTACAGATGGGATTGCCCTCAGACGCACGCTAGGGAGTGGTGATGAGTAGAGCGCCAGTTGTTGCCGTTGTCGGGCGCCCCAACGTGGGTAAATCAACTCTTGTAAATAGGCTCATTGGAAGCAGGCGAGCGATTGTTGAGGAAAAGCCAGGCGTAACTAGAGATCGAAATAATTTTGATGTTGAATGGGCCGGAAAGAATTTCACTGTAGTCGACACAGGCGGCTGGCTACCTCAAAGTAGTGAATTGACAGCCCTCGATAATAAAGTCAGCGAGCAGTCAGAATATGCTATTGGGGATGCTGATCTGGTCCTCTTTGTAGTTGATGTCAGAGTTGGTATTACTTCTGAAGATGCGTTAATCGCCGAAATTCTTCGAAGTGGAGATCATTCTAGTTTCGTGGTCGTGAATAAAGTAGATGATCCATCTCACGAAACTTCAATCTGGGAATTTATGGCTTTAGGATTGGGTGAACCTAATCCAGTCTCTGCTTTGCATGGAAGAGGGACAGCAGACCTTCTTGATTCCGTTGTAGCTGAACTTTCAAATGTTTCAACTCAATATGAAAGCAGCGACTATGAAGAAGAGGAGTTGAAGGATAATGAAACCATTGCGGTAGCGATCGTTGGACGCCCGAATGTCGGTAAATCCACACTATTTAATAACCTTATCGGAGCTGAAAGATCAGTTGTGCATGATCAGGCTGGAACTACTAGAGATGCAATTGATACTGTAATCAATACCGAACTCGGACCTATGCGTTTCGTTGATACTGCTGGTATGAGGCGGAAAGCTCGGATCAGCGAAGACACTGAGTACTACTCTCTAGTTCGCGCCCTTCAAGCTATCGATAAAGCAGATATNGCACTTCTCATTATCGACTCTACGGTTGGCGTCACTCATCAAGATCAACGCCTCTCAGAGCGAATTGATGCAGCGGGGTGCCCAATAGTCGTTGTCCTTAACAAATGGGAGCTTATAGACACTGATAGGCGAGAACTACTTGTTGAACAGGTAGGCATAAAATTGGGATTTCTTGCAGAACCACCGATCATGAGGATCTCGGCGCTGTCAGGTAAAGGCGTCCACCGGTTATTTCCCATTCTGTCTGAAACGATTTCTGGCTATCATCGGCGAGTCCCAACGCGTGATGTAAATCTGGCGATCTCTAAAGCTCAGGCTGCGCATCCAGCTCCTGCAGGAGCTCGAGTTCTATATGCAACGCAAGGCTCCATCGATCCGCCAACATTCACATTCTTTGTGAATAAAAAACTTCCACGTACGTATGTGCGATATTTAGAAAACCAACTTCGCGCTCAGCTTGATTTAGGTTCTACTCCATTAAAAATACGTGTACGAAATAGAAATGACTGAATGAAAGGCTATTTCTGACCAGCGTAAATAGAAAGAAACAGCAAAAATATCGTTTGAGTTGCCGCGAAAGCGGTATGGAAGGTTTTCCGACGCTACGCTTGTGGTGTCATGGAAACTCCCTTTTTAGTGGCTTTAGCAGTAATTGCAGCCGGAGCGGCATATGCCTGGAGCAGGTCAGCCCGACTTCGGCTTCGCCTTCTTGCGCGTCTTGAATCGGATTTGCACGACCTCAAAGAACTTGATTCAGTAGCACAACGCAAAGCAATAGCTCTAACTCGAGGTGATTATCGCCGTGATCTTCATGCGGTAATGATGTACGTCCTCATAGCGGTGGTTTCATTTATAGTTGCTTTCACTAACTCGCTCTCCGCAGTTGCCCTATTCTCACTTCTAGCTATTCCAGCCTTATTCTCGCTTCTTTATAACCGAAATGCCGTCCGTGAGGCGCGATTGAGCGGGGAACGCTTCGAAATGGAAAAACGAGCNGAAGAGGCCCTCAACCAAGAGACTTTGGCGCCGCGTGCCTGGGCCANCCGTCTTGCACCAGATGAGCTACCAAACTTCAGTGGTTTTGATGTAGGTCGTATTTATCAAGCTGGTACGGGCCTAATGGCTGGAGACTTCTTCGACTTATATAAGGTCTCTGACTCTCGGTTAGTCGCAGTCGTTGGGGATGTCGCGGGGCATGGAATTGAATCAAGTATTACTGCATTTCAGGCGAAGTACCTTTTGAGGGTTTTCCTCGAACAGTTTCGGGACCCTGCTCAGGCCCTTGAAGAATTAAATGCTCAGATGGCGGGAAGTGACCGATTGGAGGAGTTTATTTCGCTAGTAGTAGTTGTCTTTGACACTGAGGCCGGGACTCTTCGATTCGCTAGCGCAGGCCATCCGGCGGCTTTCTTGTGGCATCAACGGGAAGTCCGGCCGCTTATGGCTACAGGCCCATTACTTATGCTTAATCCTAAAGCAACGTATATAAGTCGTGAAATTCCTCTGGAAACCGGTGACATGATTCTTATGTATACCGATGGATTGGCCGAAGTTCGTAATGGCGAAGATCTCTTTGGAGAAGACCGTATTGCCCAGCATATAACTCGTGACCCTGGGATATCCCCCGATGTTTTAACTAAGACCCTTCTAGAATCTGCCCGAGATTTTTCACGGGAGGCAATAGAGGATGATGTTGCGATTCTGGCTATACGGCGCGAATAGAGCCTATTAATGCCTTGGTGTTCTTCCTGTGACAAGTTCTTCAATCCTGCTTCAGTTGATGAACTAGGTTCCTGCCCTTCATGCGGAAGAATTGTTGATATTGGAGAACTAGCTATGGAAGATACTTCAAATGAAGTTAAGGTTCCATGGCACTTTTGGGTTGGTGTGGTAGCAGTTGTTGTTTATCTTGGGTGGAGGTTAATCCAAGGGGTATGGCTTCTGTTCTAGAAGATTAGTAGGGGACCGCAATGATATTGGCTACCATAAGGTTTCAATAAAACGGGCTGTGGCGCAGCTTGGTTAGCGCGTCGGTCTGGGGGACCGAAGGTCGGAGGTTCAAATCCTCTCAGCCCGACTAAATAGGAGAAATTCTATTTGTCAAAAAGCGTTTCTGGGGCGGCAGCTTCAAAGCCTTCTCACGGTTTTCCAGGCGTGGAATAGAATCCGAGGACAGGTCCGCCTTGCGTGTAGCCCATGAGAGCACGTAGTTCGGGGGATAGGGTTTCTGCTATGTCGGGTGGGCATGACAGATACTGGTTTTCTTCTTGTCGTAACCATACGAGCGTGTAGTGCAGGAGCACAGCTAGCCGGTAGTCGTTGCTGGTGGTGTTTGTTCCGCCGCCATGAAGGACAGATCCGTTGTAGAACATGACAGATCCTGCTGGCATCGTAGCTAAAGCGATTTCTTCATCTACTGGCTGGCGGTCACGGTCCCACTTATGCGATCCGGAAACAATCCTTGTCGCCCCATTCTCGGTCGTAAAATCCGATATTGCCCAGATGGTACTGAATTGTGTTTCTATTGAACGGTTCAGGTGTCCTCCCCAAACGCCCCGATCACGATGCAACGCCTGCGGGTTCTCGTTAGGTCCGATGCACACGGCTTGGGTGAAGTGCAGCTGGTAGCCGTCAGAGTAGGGGGCTAGATACGTTTCACATACGGCGTTTACGAGCGGGTGGAGGGCAAGTTTACGGCATTTCGGTGAGCGCGCCATAAGTGCACCAACCCGTTTCGTCTCAAACCCCCAGAAATCGTTATCGCCAGTCGCCGATGCATCCAAAAACGGTGACAGATCACTTCGAACCGCTGCCAGGTCATCATCGTTGAGGATTCCTTCGACAATGACACCACCATCTCGTTCAAGGATCTCTAAAAGCTCCTCTGGAGAAGTTTCAGCCGCCCTGTGTTCAATGCCCATCAGGTTATTCTGCCCGTTTCGCCCCTACGAGCACCACAACAAGCACAGCTGGCTCATTGGTTCTGTTACGCCACGCATGGCGGGTACCGTTCTGTACAACCGTGTCGCCGGGACGTAACGTCACTTCAGCACCATCATCTAACTCAAGAACGACCTCACCCGATATGACGAACTCGTAGTCGACGGTGTCTGTGGTGTGCATTCCGATGTTTTCCATTTCAAGATGGTCGACCATGCCGGGTAGTTTCTGCTCAGCTTCAGCAAGGGCCGCTTCAAGGTCAAAGTTTTCAGGCAGGAAGGAATCTTCGGTCTCAGGTTGCACGGTAAAGATACCGAAACGGAACCCTCCCAGCGGGGGAAAGTAGGTTGTATGTTCTGGCATGGACCCGTCATCGGGAAATGTTGGAGCTTCATCTCCACCCCATAGGGTGAACCATTCTGCACCAGGTAGCATTTCAAGCGTTACTGGCTCAACAATCTCATCACTGGCGAAAATCGCTTTCCCTTCGGCATTATGCCCCGTTACTACTCTTCGAACACCCATGGTGGCCCCCTCTAACTAATGTTTTTTGTAATCTAACCCATTCTTGGCCTCATGGCATTACGGGATCAAGGATCTCCCATGTACAATCACTGCAGGGGGCCAAATGACTACACGGGAAGTAGAACAACAAGCGGTGGAAGATCTCTCTCTCCCTGCGCCCAAATGGGACAACCCAACCATTGAACCCCACCCTTTGAACGGCGATCGTTACACGTCCCGCCTATTTTTTGAAGAGGAATGGGAAGCTGTATGGACGAAGTCATGGCTGCTGCTCGGCCGCGAAACCGAAATACCCGAACACAACTCCTTCCAGGTCGAAAACGTCGGCCCCGAGTCCATCATTATGATCCGACAAGCTGATAACAGCGTTCGGGCCTTCTTCAACGTCTGCCAGCACCGCGGATCCCGGTTGACGTTTTCACGGGGAGGAGAAGCAGAAACATTCACCTGCCCCTACCACGGATGGACATACGCAACCGACGGAAAACTCGTCGACGCTCAAGACGCCGAAGATTTCCCGCAAAACCCGTGTGATAACGTGACCCT
>PAZD01000022.1 GCA_002715405.1 Acidimicrobiaceae bacterium | reverse complement strand
GCTAGTGATCGTAGTTCTCCGATCATTCGTGTCCTTCCTCTGCTTCAACTGCTGTTAAACCGCACGGTGCTTCACAGTTATCTTGATCAAGTAGGCCCACTTGAACTGCGATGGGGAAACTAAGATTCCCGACCAGGATAAGCCCTGCAAGGCCACTTGCGAGTATTTTTCGTGCTTGATTTAATTTCGGACTATTGATACCCAAGCTTTGGAACAAACTCCATGTCCCATGGAAGATATGTATCGCAAGAGCGATATTGGCAACAATGTAAATAAGAGCAACTCCAATATTTCCCATCGACACAACAACATTGTTATAGGGGTCTCCGAGGTACCAGTCATCGCTCAACCACCCCCATGTCAGATCAGCTAAATGGAAAATCAAGTAGAAGAGGATGATAGGACCCGTCCAACGCATTGTCCTACTCGCATAATTTGCGGCAATGAATTCCTGAGAAGCTGCATACTTCTTATTTCCATCGATGTAGTTTGCTCTTGTGTTTGCTTTTCGACCCATCTCTTTTAATGAGTAAGCAGAATGGATATGGACTACAAAAGCCACAATAAGTAATAGTCTTACTCCCCAAAGTAACCATGTTCTTGGCACTATATCCGTGCCAAGATTCCTTAGCGTCTCCGCATATTCATGGATCTCTAAAGGACCCTCGTATAGATGGAGGTTTCCTATCATATGGGTAACAACGAAACCAAGAAGGATAATTCCGCTAACAGCCATTACCCATTTTCGCCCAACAGCACTCTGGTAGATATTTAGAGGGAATGGAAGCTGTTTTGGTTTTTTACGGATCGGTTTCGGGTTAGATCGCGTCAGTGTCTGTGCCATTTGTTTGTTTGCCTCCAGGCAAATACATAGGAGAACAATAAATTATCTCTTATTACGACATTAGTGTTTCCCTCTCTTTAAACACTAACCGTCTGTCTATTATCACCTTTGGATTTCTCGAAGTTCCTTTCTATTTTTGCTCTAATTCAAAGTATTCTTCGATTATGGATACCTTAGATATAGAAGTTATGAGCCAATGGTTCGAACTCTGCTACGACGCTGGTATCCAACTCGAACCAGCCACGGAAATGGGCCAAAGGATTGTCGACGCTTACTGTAGTCACCAACGCCATTACCATACTCTTGAACATATAAACCATTGCCTCTCGGTTTTTGACCAGATCCCTGATGAAATCGAAGACCATAAAGAGCTTAGATTCGCTATATGGTTTCATGATTTTGTTTATAGTCCTAAATCAGCAACAAACGAAGACGAAAGTGCTGAAATTGCTTTCGACTGGCTTCACAAACTTGGTGCAGCGAATCCAGATCTTGTCCGAGATCTTATTCAGTCAACAGCAAATTATCTAAATCAACCTCGAAAGGGATTTACATACCGGATAATGCATGACATCGACCTATCAATATTAGGCAGTGAAGAAGAAGTTTATCTTCAGTATGAAAACGGTATTCGTGCTGAATTCAACCATCTAACCGATAGAGAATTCTTTCCAGCGCGAGAAGAATTTCTGCGAAAACTTCTCAAACTCTATCCTCTGTTCTCTTTGGATATTTTTGAACTTCAATGGGAAGAAAAAGCGCGCCAAAATATTGAGAAAGAGTTAGAGAGAATCAGAAAAGTTAGAATCCTTTTCCCTCCGATAGGAAAATAGACGGCTACTTCCGCTACGGTGCGTGCATGAGGAAATCACAAATCCAAACCCTAGGGAAATTAAAAAAATCTGGTTGGCTCTCCCGAACAGTGAAACAGGAAATACGTGAGAATGCCATACGGTTGATCCGAGAGGGGCAGAATCTTTTTCCAACCGTCCTCGGCTATGACGATACCGTAATACCACAAGTAGAGAATGCTGTCCTCGCAGGCCATGATGTGATTTTTCTGGGTGAGCGTGGACAAGCAAAAACCCGAATGATCCGCGGACTCGTAGATCTTCTAGATGAATGGATGCCTATCATCGCTGGATCTGAAATTAATGATGACCCATACCATCCAATATCCAAGTACGCGCGCGATCTGATAGAAGAGAAGGGGGACGGGGCACCTATCGAATGGATTCACCGTAGTCAGCGTTTCGGAGAAAAACTTGCGACACCTGATACCTCAATAGCAGACCTTATCGGTGAAGTAGATCCAATCAAGGTAGCTGAGGGGCGGTATCTATCTGACGAGCTGACTCTTCATTATGGACTTGTCCCCAGAACCAATAGGGGAATATTTGCCATTAATGAGCTTCCTGACCTATCAGAACGAATCCAAGTAGGATTGTTAAATATTCTCGAAGAACGAGACGTTCAGGTTAGAGGCTACAAAGTCCGATTACCGCTTGATGTGATCCTCGTTGCTTCTGCCAATCCTGAAGATTACACAAATCGTGGCAGAATTATTACTCCACTTAAAGATCGTTTCGGCAGTCAAATTAGAACACATTACCCATTTGATATCGAGCTCGAGAGAAAAATAGCCATCCAAGAGGCTGAAATCTTTCCTCACGAAGGCATCAACGTTGAAGTCCCTAGCTTTATGGAAAAAATCATAGCTACTATTTCACATGCTGCTCGCGACAACAACCATATCAATCAAAGGTCCGGCGTTTCAGTTCGACTAACTGTCTCGAATTACGAAACACTTGTTGCAGGGTCTCTTAGGAGAGCGCTCCTGAATGAGGAAACCCATACGGTCCCTCGTATTAGCGACCTCAGTTCATTGATTGCATCTACCTGCGGAAAGATCGAAATAGAGACTTTGGAGGATGGAAGAGAAATAGAAATAATTCAACTTCTCATTAAACAATCAATTCTTGAGGTTTTTAGGGAGACTGTTGACCATTCTTTATGCACCCCGTTACTTGATGAATTTGAGAAAGGAGCAATCGTTAGCGCAGGAGACGATATTGCTTCTGAGGCATACATAGACTATTTGAGTCAGATGAAACCATTAGAGCCAGTTCTTAGCAGCATCGGCTTGAACTCTGAACATCTTGCTGACCCCGCTCATGTGGCAAGTGGTATTGAATTTGTCCTCGAAGGTCTGCATTTGAACAAGATGCTCAACAAAGATGCTGTTGGTGATGCTGGTGTCTATAGGGCTAGAACCTAGTTCTAAAGAATAAGAAAATGCCCCATGTTCTTGCTCTTGACGTCGGAGGAACAAAGGTAGCGACAGGCCTTGTTGACACATTCGGGGGTATATCCCACAAAGACCAGATTCCGACGCAAGAACCAGATGGGGATTCGTTATATGACCGCCTTCTTCGATTAGTTCGAAACACTCTTCATCAAGCTTCTGGTCCGGTTGAAGCAATAGGAATTGGTTGTGGAGGACCTGGAAAAAATGCGTACGAACTAGTTTCCCCACTGCATATTCCTGAATGGGATAATTTTCCTCTTCGAGAAAAATTAGAAAATGATTTACAGGTCTCTACTCATGTAGATAATGATGCCAAAGCACTAGCTCTTGCCGACGGATGGGTGGGTACTGCAAAAAACTGCACAAATTTTTTAGCAATGGTCGTTTCTACTGGTGTAGGAGGTGGAATTGTTCTCAACGGAACCCTGCTAGATGGAGCTGATGGCAATGCAGGTCACGTTGGCCACATTTATGTTGACCCTGAAGGCGGCCGAGACGCTAATGGAGTCTCAGGACTATTAGAAGGGTCTGCATCTGGATCCGCATTGCAGCGTATCTTGGACACTCCTGCATCTAACGCAAGCGACGAGACGCGGAAACATGTAGGAGAATTAGTGGGAAGAGCTGTTGCTTCAGTAGCGAATCTTCTTGATCTGCAGTTAGCAGTGGTTTCTGGTTCCGTTGCTCTTGGGTTCGGGAGTATTTTTTTTGAAGCGGCCCAAAAAGAAATAGATCAGCTTTCGAGGATCGAACATGCTAGAGGAACAAGAATAGTACCCAGTGCGTTAGCTGCAGATGGGCCTTTGATTGGAGCTGGAGCAGTTGGCTGGCGCGCGCTTGGTAAAGACATTCTGAATACCTAATTCTGATTAGAAGAAATTAATCTTCCCGCTTATCACGAAGAAACGCCTCTAGTTCCGCTGCTAAATCATCACCGGTCGGCAAAACTTCGCTCTCGTCTACTCTTTGCTCTAATTGCTGGACATAGCTTGCCATTTCTTCATCATTTGTCACAGCAAGATCTATTCGTTTTCTCCAGTCATTAGCTGCTTGATCTAATTCTCCGTGGTGTGTCTTAATCCCAGTAACAAGTTCCAGCCGCGATAGTAATGATCTTGTTGCTTCAGGGTTCGGCGGATTGGGAACGTAGTGGGGTACAGAGACTCGAAGGGATATTACTGGCATCCCCGCTTTGTCGAGTTGATCATGGAGAGCTCCTACAAGTCCCGTTGGCCCTTCATATGTAGGCCGACCAAGACCTAGACGGTCGGCAGTTGCAGGATCTGCTGCGCTTCCTACTACGCCCAACGGCCGAGTGTGCGGAGCCATTCCCGCCATGGCGCCCAAGGTTATTACCATCTCTGCATTAGTGGACTGAGCTATTTCAAGAAGAGAGTCAGCAAAGGTTCTCCAACGTAGGTGAGGTTCCACACCAGACAAAAGAACTAAGTCATGATTTCCATCAGGGCATGTCGCTGACCAAATGGAGTTTGTAGGCCAAACGATCTCACGCCCATGGTCTCCAATCTTTACTATCGGCCGTTCCTCTTGAAAGTTGAAGAAAATCTCAGGATCTATCTGCGCTAAAGGCTTTGCCTGATACGAAGTTACTAGACGATCTACAGAACTTGTAGCAGCACCTGCCGCATCAAATAGTCCTTCAAGTGCAATCACAAAAAAAGGCCTATTTAGTTCTGCTTTCCCTTCCCAAATCAATTGACTCATGATTTTAGCCTTGCACAAAAAAGGAGTAGAAAGAGAATCGAAATCAAAACTATTCAGCTCTTAAATCTGCTCTGTCCTTCTCTCTCGAAGGAGTTCTTCAACAAGGACTAAGTCCGTCGGGTAGGTGACTTTAATATTTGTCACTTCTCCCTCTACGAACTCCACAGAGTGTCCCATACGGAAAAGTAGAGCGCTATCGTCAGTTGCTTGAAAACTTTCTGAATATGCATGGCTATGAGCATCAACAAGTTTTTGTGTATCAAATGCCTGAGGAAGTTGAATGTTGTGTAACGACGAGCGGTCAAGCTCTTGCTCCATCTTTGCTTGTCCCACGGCAACAGTAAATGGAACAGGTATTGTTGGAGTAACACATGCACTTTTAGGACGAAGCACCCGTTCAATTAAAGAATGGCTTATTACAGGTCTTGCTCCTTCGTGCAGCAGGACTCGGTCGCTTTGAATAGCTTCTAGGCTATTGCGGACTGATTCTTGTCGTTCCTCTCCACCTAGAACAAAATCGCAATATTGGGTCAATGAGAACTCTGTGAAAACTGACTGGATATTATCTAGGCGGTCTTCGTTGGCAACAACAACTAATCGATTAATGTCACTGTGTTCAAGTAGTAGTTCAGCTGAAAAGATAACTAACGGTTTATTACCTACACGATGCAGTTGCTTATCAAAGTCTGATCCAAGGCGAGTAGATCGCCCGGCAGCAAGCAGTATTGCATCCAACATGATCTCCTCTACTTGAAAGCGTTGTTGACTAGCGTACAACCCCAACACTTGCTTTAAGCCCTTCATGAAATATGAGAAACAAGATCTAAAAAAACGGGGGGGGCAGGCCTTCCAGCCTGCCCCCTAACAGCGGTGGCATTTTCCGGGATACGAACAAGCTAACTGTCGTCTGAAAAACAGGTAATGTGGTGGATCCTCGAATATTTTTTCTACTTGGCTTATCAGGGGAAGTTATTGAAATTTGATAAGTTCACACATCATCACCAAGAGTTTTCTATTCTTGTCGAAAGGATAAGTATGGAACTTATAGATCTAGTCAACCCGAAACATACCGTAGTGATCACTATGGAAGTACAAAGGGGAGTAGTCGGTGACCTTTCTAGCTTTTCCGAACTTCGGGAGGCAGCTGAAAACTCAGGTGTCCTTTCGAATGGCCCCACTATCTGTCATTCTGCTCGGGCAGCCGGTGTACGCGTTCTTCACGCAACTGCTATCAACAGACCAGATAACGCTGGATCAAAGGCGAACTGCAGAATGCTTGCAGCATCAAAAAAAATCAACGAATCAGGTTTTGGACTAGTAGAGAATACAGAAGGGGCGGAACTAGTCTCATCTTTTGGTCCAGAACCTGAAGATATAGTTGTTCCTCGACTCCATGGGTTAACGCCTTTTACTGGCACATCACTTGATCAAATAATTCGTAATCTCAACACCCAAACGGTCGTTGCTATCGGTGTTTCATTAAATATTGGTATTTTGGGGTTGGTCATGTCAGCAGTAGATTTGGGGTATCAGGTAGTTGTCCCCACAGATGCTGTTGCTGGTGTCCCATTAGAATACGGTCAGAAAATTTTAAAAGGTTCACTGTCATTATTAGCTTCCTTCACGTCAACAGAGGAACTCGTCCGGACATGGGAGACATATCAAACAGAATGAGGATACGTCTGCAATCCTCAGCTATAGGCTTTAAGAAACTATTACGTAGCACGTCTATAACAATTCTTTTGGTTGGGTGCTCCTCCGCATCTTCGAACAGCATTCAAAACAAGGAAAAACCATCTGAGTCACCTACCGCTATCGAACTTGCCGTTACGCACACACCTCAGGTCAATAATGTAACTTTCTTAACCATGTCGGTGCATGTTGAAGGATGGAAGGGAGAAAATAAAAATCCTGAAAAATTCGATCGCCATGCGAAGATTATTCTTGACGTCGCACATGAAGCTCATAACGCCGGAGCAATATTTTCTTTTGAGCTTTCTTCAGAATTCGCCATATCATCTGGAGCAAAGGGCGTGGTTGATGAATTACTTTCTCTTGGCCATGCTATTGAAGTACACGCTGATGTAGGTGGCGTTGGGACACCTTCGTTCGAGAGACTCGCAGAGCAGTTATCGACTAAATTTCGCCAGATTCATTCTCTTGGCGTCACTCCCATCCTCGTGTCCGGCATTTGCAGCAGAGGGCCATTCGTTGAAGCTGCTCTTTCGGCAGGTTACCTAATGACCACCGGAGTTGTAGAGTATTGCCTAACTTCTCTTGATGACGTGTACCATCCCGAAGGTTGGAACATCGATGATTGTCCGAGTCCATCTGAATGCCATGGGAATCCCGGATTTTCACTTTCTCAAAAAGCTACTCCCTGGTATACAACATCATCCAGAAGCTGGACGGTTCCGGAAACGGATGCTGATTTCCTTATTGTTATAGGAGAGTCAGGAGCAACAATAAAGTGTTTGGCTGAGGATGATGCTAGGTCTAGTGGATGCGAATACAACACTAAAGACATAGATAAATACGCCCAGTTAGCTGAAAGTTATGTTCTCCATGGTGAACAGTCTTCTGAGGGGCGTTGCTGCGTCTTTTCTACCACTATTAGTATTGGAGAATCACCGCCAGAAGGATTTATCTCTGATCTTCTTGGATCGGTATCGTTACTCGTAGATAATGGTCGCGCGGTATGGCAAACCCCCCAACAGGTATATGAGAGATCAACTGAGCGGAAGAATTAAGTCATAAAAAGTAAAGAACCGGACCAATGGTCCGGTTCTTTAAACTTTTATCCCAGAAATCTGGGGTAAGTCTTTAGCTTACAAATGCCCTACGGCGGGTCATGCCAACAACCAATGCACCAGCAGCAAGTACTGCGATACCGATTACGACAATCATTCCTGATTCAGCACCTGTGTTTGCTACTCCTGGAGGAGCTATCGGAGCACCAACGCCAACACAGAATCCGCCACCTTGTTCAGCGAATCCTGCTCCAGCACCAATACCGATACACCTTCCATCGGCATCAATATCTAGTGTGTAATCAGCAGTAAAGTTACCATCAGCATCAGCCTCAGCAAATTGTAGAGATCCTAGATCACAATCATCTGATCCGCCTGCTACCAATTCCTCATAATTTGAAGCGTTACATCCAACAAGTGCGAGCTGACCAGGTATCCAACCGGAACCAGTCAGTGTAATTGTTGCTTCTCCTGCGGCATCCACAAATAGTGGGTCACCTATGGCTTGCCCAGGTGCTTGCTGCGCTTGGGCTACAGGAGCCAACGCAAGCATCGCTACCAATGACACGCCTAAAGCTGCCACCAATATTTTAAATCTTTTCATGAAAAATTCCCTCTCATTTTCGGCCCAACACGTTATTGGTCCAGAAAGTTCATGTGTGCCAAATGACACACATGTTCAAGATAGTCGGTAAAGCCTTAGGTTGCCATGGTTCTTACTATTTTTTATTTAAAAACCCTGAAATATTAAGGGTTTTATCGCCATGCCCATACTGGTTCTTCAATTTCGTCTGTGCGTAGTAATTTCCCTAAGATGCCGGTTTCACGAAATTGG
The DNA here is from genome assembly GCA_002715405.1 of Acidimicrobiaceae bacterium. Taxonomy (GTDB): domain Bacteria; phylum Actinomycetota; class Acidimicrobiia; order Acidimicrobiales; family UBA8592; genus UBA8592. Next base: position 10,181 of record PAZD01000022.1, on the reverse strand, counting down.
TAAATCAAAGCACCTGTTGGAGCATGAATAAGGCGATTCCTTAAAGGGAGTTGAAGAACAAGCTTGTCACTTTCTGGAATTTTGATCCAGCGTGGACTATCGGGCCGGAAAAGCTCGTTTAGGCCAATAATGAAAATCTCGTCGACCTCACCGGGCTCTGGCGTCAGATCACTAAGGTCAGAAACCCATAGGATAATCGGAGTAATGATAAAGCCTGAACGGGTAACGTAGTCATCCATGTAACCAAGTATTGAGTCACTCCCCGCGCAAATGCCTATTTCTTCCTTCACTTCTCTGAGAACTGTTTCCTCCTGAGTTTCGCCAGGGTCTATTTTTCCCCCTGGTAGTGCGTACTGGAAACTATGCGTCTGAAGGTTTTTCCCCCTCCGTGTGAGAATGAAACCAGCTTCTCCATTTTCTTGCGGCACTACCGCAATAGCCACAGAAGCTCTCCGGAAGTTATCCATCTCGTGAGTAACGACTGGGTGGTTCCTGAGATTAGAAGTTATTTGACTCCGAAGGTTGTCTGTAAATAAGAGATCTTCAGGTTCGTTATTCAGCGTGCTTTCCATTCGGGTGGTCGTTTCTCAACAAAGGCAAGTGGTCCTTCTTTTGCGTCTTCGCTCGTTGCCACTGGACCGAAAAGTTCCACTGCGATGCGGATCCCATCCTCATCAGGTACGAGAGATCCAGCAAGAACGGCTTTTCGTGTAGCTCGAACGGCAAGTGGCGCATTCGCATTTATGCGATCTGCAAGGTCTGTTGCAGCATGAATTGCTTGACCTGGTTCACAAAGAATATTTACTAGGCCATGTTGATGTGCTCGAGCGGCGTCGATGGTATCTCCGGTTAACGCCATTTCCATTGCGATATTCGGTGGAAGACGTTTCGGGAGTCTGGTAGTGCCCCCTGCCATCGCAACCAAAGACCTCTTTACTTCAGGGAGACCAAATGAAGCCCCAGTAGATGCTACGACCATGTCGCAAGCTAAAACGAGTTCGCAGCCGCCTGCTACCGCTGGCCCTTCAACTGCTGCAATCATCGGCTTTGTTCGATCAAGAGTCACGAAACCACCAAATCCGCCACGTTTTGTTCCAAGATTCGCATTTCCTGCAGCGACCGCTTTCAGGTCTGCACCTGCGCAAAAGACAGGACCATTTCCTGCAAGAATCCCAACCCATGCTTCTTCATCGTTCTCAAAACGGTCTACTGCCGCTTCAAGTTCCTGAGCAAGTTCACCGGATACAGCATTTCGAGCTTCAGGTCGATTCAATGTAATGACGGCAACTCGCCCCTGCTTTTCATATTCAATAATCATAGAAATAACTCTATTCGGGACAGTAGCGAAATCATCGGCCCCAAAACTCAAATCAAGAGTTTACATATACCGGTAGGCGCGTTGGAAGAAGTCTGACTACTGTCACGTTATGGTCTTAGGTAAATGGAGAAGGCGCAAACAGAACAAATTTAGCTATGCGTATTCTGCATGGGATGGAACACAATCGGGTTTCGATATATCTGCTGATGACCTTCTGGCTGAACTTGGAGATGACCTGCTATACGACGGTGATGTTAACTCTGCTCTTCGGCGCATGATGCAATCAGGGTTCGACATCGATGGTGAGAGAGTACAAGGCCTACAGGAAATGCTTGATCGTATCCGTCAAGAGCGCCAAGACCGGTTAGAGAATTATGACCTCGGCGGAGTATACGAAGAAGTCGCTAATGAACTTCATTCCGTTATTGATAAAGAACGCGACTCTCTGGAGAAACTTCTTGATGATGCTCGTAATTCTGGAGATCAACGTCGTGAAGAGATAACGACGGAAACAGTCACAAACAGAAATTTACAGCTCGACATGATACCGCCTGACCTTGCTGGACAAGTCCGCGAACTCCAACAGTATGACTTCACTTCATCCGAGGCGCGTCAACAATTCGAAGACCTGATGGAAAAACTCCGAGAACAACTTATGCAACAGCATTTGGACCAAATGTCAGATGAAATGCAGAACATGCAACCAGAAGATCTTCAGAGGCTAAAAGATATGATGGCGAGCTTAAACGCCATGCTGGAACAACGTGCGAACGGACAAGAGCCAAACTTTAACGAATTCATGGAAGAGTTCGGTGATTTCTTTCCAGAGAATCCATCAACATTAGATGAGCTTTTGGAAATCATGGCTCAGCGGATGGCAGCTGCGCAGGCCATGATGAATTCAATGACGCCGGAACAACAGCAACAATTACAGGAACTCTCTCCGATCAGCTGTTGGAAGATATGGATCTCCAGTGGCAGATGAATCAACTAGCACAGAATCTCCAAGAAGCATTTCCAGATTCAGGTTGGGAGCAGTCGTACGAATTCTCTGGAGAAGATCCAATGAATATGGCCCAAGCCCAACAAATTTTCGAAGAACTTGGTGACCTTGACGCCTTAGAACAGATGCTCTCCTCTGTCTCCAATCCAGCTTCGCTGGCGGAAGTTGATATTGAAAGAGTAAGAGAACTGCTCGATGATCAAAGTGCGGCAAGCCTTGAAAGGATTTCCGAAGTAGCAAAGCAACTTGAAGATGCAGGTTATATTGACGCAAACGATGGACGCTATGAGTTAACCCCAAAAGCTATTCGGAAGATTGGCCAACAGGCGTTAGCGGATCTCTTTCGAAAGCTCAGTGCGGATCGAATGGGTAAACATGATCTTGAACGGCAGGGTATTGGCCACGAAAGAGATTTCTCGACAAAACCTTATGAATTTGGGGATCCTTTCAACTTGGATATCCAACGCACAGTCCGAAATGCGATTCGTCGAACTGGTGGTGGGACACCGGTAGATCTGCTACCCGAAGATTTTGAAATCGAACGAACTGAATCTCTTGTTCGTTCAAGCACTGTGCTCATGCTCGACCTCTCAAATTCGATGATGTGGACTGGTCGTCTTCTTCCCGCCAAGAAGGTAGCGATGGCACTCCATTCTTTGATCACGATGCAATACCCACGTGACTATATCGGTATCGTCGGGTTCAATATCGTTGCTCGAGAAATCGAACCTCATCACCTTCCCGAGGTTTCAACAGGGTACATGCAAGGTACCAATATGCAGCATGCTCTTCTCTTGAGTAGGCAGATGCTTGCCAAGCAAACCGGAACCAAACAGATCATCATGGTTACTGACGGAGAACCCACAGCCCATATCGATAGGTCTGGGAACCCATATTTCGACTATCCGCCCACGCGGGAGACAGTAGAGAAAACATTGCAGGAAGTCATGGCATGTACGCGTGACGGTATACGTATCAACACCTTTATGCTCGATCCAGAACCAGCGTTAAGTCGTTTTATCGAACGGATTACAGAAATGAATGGCGGAAGAGCATTTTTCACGAATCGGGACAACCTGGGCGATTACCTTCTCGTAGATTTTGTCGAACACAGGCGCCGACTAGTTTCCACTCGCCGCTAGGTATAAGCAGAGTTTTGATGAGAATAGAGCCATTTAGCCCTAAGAGACCTCAGATGGGGGGTTATTAAGCTATATTTCCTCTTTTTTTAACCTTTTTATGGATTACACCTTGCTTTTTCCTATTCTGACCTGCTTAAATAACACTATTGTAATTACAAAAATGAAATTAGCATTGGTCGAGGGGTCACATCGCTACTTTCCTTGAATTTTTGTAACGCGTCTAGAAAGAGAAAGAACCGGAGGGGCAACCAGTGGTTTCAGATGAATCACTAGATAAAGATTGGCAGGATCTTGCGAACTGCCTGGGTGTCGATCCCGACNTGTTCTTTCCTGAACGGGGAGCGTCAACGCGCGAGGCGAAAGAAGTATGCCGTGGTTGCGTCGTCCGTGAAGATTGCCTGGAATACGCTCTTCGAAATAGTGAGAAATTTGGTATCTGGGGTGGGATGAGTGAACGGGAACGTCGCCGTATCCGCCGGCAACGAGCTCTCGAACGTCAGGCTGCGCTGGAAGTTACCGCTGAGTCTCAAGCCATTAGCTAATACTGCTTTTTAGAGGCCTGATTTAAAAACCTACAGCAATCAGTTGCTGTTCTTTTCGTAAGCGTCTGCGTTGACGTTCAGAAGTGCCACCCCANACNCCATGNTCNATCCNNTTGTCTAAGGCATGGCTTAAACAGAGNTCNTTTACTTTGCATGTTTCGCAAATCTTTTTNGCGACTTCGACCCCTAACCCNTCGCTGGGGAAAAANACCTCAGGTGGCTTNTTTCTGCAGTTNCCNTTNGTCATCCATTTTGTGTCCATGTGTACCTCCGATAACTAATAGACGATTNCGGATAGGAAAAAGTTCCCGTGAACAAAAAAAAATTCTGTTGGTANACTTACCAGTTGAATGTGAGGAGCAACCTTATGAGTGATGTAGAGATCGCGAATGAACCCCCCAAAGGCCATATTAAAATGGTGTATCTAGGACCTGTAGCGCCTCATTGGGAAATGCGTTCGGATTTTGGTGATAAAGACATGATTGACGGTTTCCGGACCCGAGTTCAGGCCCGGTTAGTGTTGCTTCCGCCTCATGACCCACAATTCCGACGAAACCGGGAACGGGTAAACNGAGATGCAGAACGAGAAAATATTCTCATCGAATGGGATCTCGGATACGAAGAAGAAGAAGAGCAATAAGAATCCNCNTTCNAGACTGAGCTACCTGTTACTCTCCCTCCGGTGAATAAAGTGTCTTCTCCATTGGTTCTTGCCGCTGGCGGTTGTATTTANAATGATTTAGGAGAAGTTCTCTTGGTGCATAGNCCAAAGTATGACGATTGGTCTTTCCCGAAAGGGAAACTCGATAAGGGNGAGTCTCTCGAGGAATGTGCTTTACGCGAGGTCTTTGAGGAAACAGGATTTACATGTGAGCTGCAAGACTTCATCGGCANAGTCGCGTATCAGGACCGGAAGGGNCGNCAGAAAGAAGTCCATTACTGGCAGATGGNNGTGAAGGAAGGNTTCTTTNAGGTGAACTCTGAAGTCGACGATATATGTTGGNTNTCNANATCTTTGGCCTTAGAGAAACTTACGTACCGACATGATCGAGACTTGCTAGTTCACAGTAGTTAAACAGCGCCACGCAACTGTCCACTTGTTTACCTTTTGTTAACCTTAACGTTACCCATCATTTGCATCCGTACTAAAGAATTCATCTGATGTTAGCCAGAGAGAACTCATCTTCATGAGTGAGCGGACGAAGTGGGAAATGCCGACAGTTGTCAGAGCCTCGTTTGTCTTTGGGCTTATCTATACCTTCCTCGTTGGTGTGTCATCGCTTGAATCTGGAATCAAAGTCATGGGGGCAGACACCCAAGAGAGTCTCTTCTCCAGTGTCAGTAATCCTGTCGCCGGACTTTTTATCGGTATTCTCGGTACGGTCCTAGTTCAATCCTCTTCAGCNTCCACATCTGTGATNGTTGGTCTAGTAGGAACAGGAGCTTTNGGGGTAGGNGACGCTGTTCCCATGGTTATGGGAGCAAATATCGGTACCACAGTCACGAATACTCTGGTAGCTCTCGCCCACATGAGGCAATCAGAAGAATTTAAAAGAGCATTTGCCGCAGCGACAGTCCATGACTTCTTCAACCTCATGGCAGTCGGTNTTTTGCTTCCNNTNGAACTAGCTACAGGAGTGCTCTCTACACTTGCCGAAAATATAAGTAGTCGTTTAGTCGGNTCCGCGGGCAGCGAATGGNAGAGNCCAATCAAAAAGTGGGTGAAAGAACCAGTTGGTTGGTTGAAAGATCTTGGTGACGCCATTGGGGCGGCAGGGAATGTCCTGGGAACATTCTTAGTTATTGTCGGATTAGTAATTATCCTGCTATCTCTTGCTTACATAACGAAAAATATGCGACAGCTTGTAGCTGACCGTATTGAAGCTTCTTTAAATCGGGTCCTTGGCACAGGCGCCGGCATGGTAGCAATGGTCNTAGGCTTGCTCATTACCATTTCTGTTCAATCATCAAGTATTACTACTTCAATAATGATTCCATTAGCTGCCGCTGGGGTTGTTACTCTTCGNAATATNTANCCCGTGACATTAGGAGCCAATGTCGGAACTACTATTACTGCNCTGCTTGCCGCTTTAGCTGCCAGCAGACCTGAAGCTCTTACNGTCGGCATAGTGCATACTTTGTTTAATCTCGGGGGTATTGCCTTGCTTTACCCAATACCTGCAGTGCGTNACATACCCGTACGAGCAGCAGAAAATCTCGCTAGAATTGCAGTANNNAGGCGTGTTATAGCNATNGCNTACGTTGTNACCGCCTTTATTGTGATTCCTTTATTAGGTGTAGCAATCCTTCGNTGAGAGGAAAAAATATATGGTNATGTCATTCTTTAAAAAAAGTGAAAATGGGTTAGAAGTTATNGCCCACAGGACAATAACTATGCTTGCAGATGCTCGACATTCTTTCGATTTNGCNTCAGCAGCTGTNNTAAGCGGTGCTGAAACAGAGACNGTTGCNCAAGATATNCGCGCNACAGATGAACACATNAATCAGGCAGAGCAAACATTACGAGGCGATTTAGTTACCCATGTGGCAGTTCATGGAACANCNGATATTGGCTCTGTACTCAGCTATACCCTTCTGATCAAAAAAATTGAACGTATAGGTGATCAAGCGAAAAATATTTTAGACCTTGCTGAAGAGGGGGTCTCTCTTGTNGGTGAAGAAGATATTTCTGAATTGCTNGAAGTTCGACGNGCTATCTCCGCAATGTTCGCTGAAGCTGCTGATTTGATGGCTGAAACAACATCCGAACAGGCCCAAGATTTNTACGATCGAGCNACTGTTCTTCGCCATTCCATCGAAAACAAGATTCGTGAGTATATGCATTCTGATATGNCGGCNTCGTATGCCGTTCCTAGGGCTGTTCTGTATCGCTATTGGAAACGAATTGTTGCAAACTTGGCTGGAGTTGTTACTGGCGTCTCGGAGCCCCTTCAAAATCAGGGCTATACCGATGACGGTCAGACAGACCTTGATGACTAAATAGCTTATTTTCTAAGCTTCACCAATCTAAGCCTGTTTACCTTTAATTNNCNNGTANTNCATTTGCTGTTTTCCTAGAGCACTCCTGCTTGTAAATATCGGAGAACGTATTCGCTACATCGTTGACGGATGGTCACCTGAAAGAACCGGGGCAGCTCGTCTTACTCAACGAGGAGAGAAGGAATAGAGTTATTAGAATGAATGGAAATCATCCAAGGTGAAAAAATTGTGATCTGGTTTGTTATCGGCGCTGCAGTAATGGCTTGCATAGCTTTAGCTGTCTTACGCGTGCAAAGTAAAAAAATAACAACCAGAATCGACGGCATCCGGAAACTTGCTTTAGGCCCTGAGATCGACAAGTCATCTAATTTAGAAAGTGCTCTGGCGTCTTTAGAAGTGGAATTAAGCCCTGAGGGTTTTCAAAGGCCCGTACTAGTGGAACTCAGTTGGTATGGCGCTTCAATTGATGCCCTTCCTTTGGGCATAATATTTGCAGACAAAACTGGAAAGATAGTCCACCGGAATCCCGCTTCCCTTTCATTTTTTAACGAATACGAAAAAATTATTAATGAAACCCTGACCGAACTTATAGAAGTATCCCTATCAGGAGTGCAACTCATACGCGAATTGAACCTAGATCAGGCAACTGATAAGAAAGCAAAATTTATTTCTCAACCCATTGAGATCGATGATCACCTCTTTGGCACCGTGATCGTCATGCAAGATATTTCCGAAGAAGAACGACTCAACGCCACGCGAAGAGACTTCGTCGCCAATATAAGCCATGAACTCAAAACACCGATTGGAGCGATGGTCTTACTAGCAGAGACCCTTTATGAAGAAGAAGAACCCAATCTTGTGAAGGACCTTTCAAATAGAATCGCCCAAGAGGCGCAAAGGTTAGCTGGCACTATTGATGACCTATCGGCTTTGAGCCAAATTGAACACGGCTCCCAAGAAGCATATGAAGTTATACCAATTTCGTATCCTGTCGAGGCAGCCATATCACGAGCAAATCCAGTAGCTGAAAAACGGTCAGTATCGATTCGGTACACCCGCCCTGAAAGTGAATATTTCCTCAAAGGAGACAGTATCCAAATCACTTCAGCGGTCTACAACCTCATTGAAAACGCAATCAAGTACTCCGAAGAGGGAACCGGAGAAATAACCGTAACCACTCTGTCCAGAGAAAATCAGATTGAACTTACTATCCAAGACAACGGGATAGGAATACCAGAAGCTAGCCACGAACGTGTTTTTGAACGATTTTATAGAGTAGATCCAAGCCGAAGCCGTTCTAGCGGAGGGACAGGATTAGGGCTCGCAATTGTCAGACATGTTGTCATCAATCACCAGGGTTCTATTGCACTCGATTCAACCGAGGGGACAGGAAGTACCTTTACCATCCTCCTACCGCAAAAAGATCCACCTGAAACTAACAACGATTTAGAACAAGCAGACCAACCCCTAGGAGTAAATTAAAACATGACTAAACAAGGAAAAAAAGTACTTGTTGTTGAAGATGAAGAATCATTTATCACCGCATTACAAGTTGGCCTAACACGCGAAGGTTTCGAAGTGGTTGTAGTAGATGACGGAGCAAAAGCGCTTGATGAATTCAACAGATTCGATCCTGACATCGTTCTCCTAGACCTCATGCTACCTAACCGGTCTGGAATAGATATCTGTAAAGATATTCGAACGGTCTCAAAAACGCCTGTCATTATGGTTACCGCAAAAAGCGAAGAAATCGACACAGTCATCGGGTTAGAAATAGGAGCAGACGACTACATACCAAAGCCCTATCGCCTGCATGAACTTATCGCCAGAATGCGGGCACAACTCCGACGAGCAAACTGGACTGATGAACCAGCAGAACGCAGTCCACAAGAAGTAGTGCAAATAGGAGAGATCACTATTGACCCAAACCGCCACGAAGTATTCAAAGGAGATTCTCAAATCAAACTACCTCTAAAAGAATTCGAGCTCCTTCTCCTCCTTATGCGAAACGCAGGACAGGTTCTCACGAGAGGAATTCTGATTGATCACATATGGGGAATCGAATACTACGGAGACATGAAGACTCTAGACGTCCACATAAGACGAATACGATCAAAAATAGAGGAAGACCCAAGTAAACCCAAACAGATTCTAACCATCAGAGGACTGGGATATAAATACGCAGATAGTTGATCCCCCTTATTTTTTAACAGCGCTTCTTTGATTCAGGTTCTAGAATTAAAACGTGAATGAACAGGGCGACCAATGGGATATCTCATCCACATCTACTTCTGTAGATAGGGAAGAACAAGAGAAACCTGAAAGGCCGAAACGGAAGATTGTCGTCTCTCCTTTCGTTCGCCTCAGCCGCGTCCACGCCTTTTCTGCCGCTGGAGATGCAATGATTACAGTCGCCCTCGCCGGCTCTTTATTCTTCTCTATTGATCCAAGCGCTGCCCGTTGGAGAGTTGGCCTCTATCTCGCATTAACGATCGCCCCCTTTGCCGTCATAAGTCCTTTGATTGGGCCAATTATCGATAGGTATGCGGGAGGCCGGAGAATCATGATTTTTGGGATTAATCTTCTTCGAGTAATCGTCGCCGCTCTTATGGTTACCAATTTAGATTCTCTATTCCTGTTTCCGCTTGCCTTCGCGATTCTTATCCTCCAAAAAAGTTACGCTATAGCGAAAGCAGCTGTTGTCCCAACAACGGTTTCCTCGAATCAAGAGCTTGTCGAGAAAAACTCAAGACTCTCTTTGCTCTCAGGTATCGCAGGATTCGTAGGGGCAGCTCCTGCCGCTCTGCTGCAGTGGATTGGAGGGCCAGAATGGTCTGTTCTCCTAGCCGTAATTGCATTTTTCTCTGCAGCCGCAGTGTCTTTGAGGCTTCCAAAAGTCAAGATCGCGGCCGATCCTGAAGATGAAACAGAACGACAGGAACTCCGATCCAAAGGTATTGTCCAAGCAGCTTCCGGTATGGGCGTTCTTAGAGGCATGATTGGGTTCTTTACCTTCCTAGTCGCATTTGCCTATAGGGGCGGGACAGATGACCTGGACCTTTCTGGAACAGGAACTGCCATAGGCGCAAAGTTGCACGAAGAACTTCTAGGAGTTGATTTGGGCGCCGATGGGGCATCAGCCATCAAACTAGGAGCTGTAATTGCCTTCGGAGTTC
>PAZD01000021.1 GCA_002715405.1 Acidimicrobiaceae bacterium | reverse complement strand
GCGGTTATGCACGCATGTTCCCAAGATCTGGAAGTCCTTAAACGTTATTGTAACGCACCGCCAAAAAATATATTCGATACTCAAATTGCTGCAGGATTTCTGGGCATGCGAACTCCTTCCTTATCTTCGCTTCATGAAAGATTTCTCAAAATGAAACTTCCAAAGGGAGAACGATTAACAGATTGGTTTTCTAGGCCCTTGTCAAAACGCCAACTCGAATATGCCATTGCCGATGTAGAAAACCTTCTTAAAATACATTCGTTGCTATCAACTGAACTCATAAACCGCGAAAGAATGCAATGGGCTAAGACAGAATTTGATCTGGTAACCGCTCGCTTGTATGAAGCTAAAGATCCAAGCCAAGCTTGGCTAAAAATCAAAGAAACAAGGCATTTGGGTTCGCGGAGTAGGGGGGTAGCACAAGCAATAGCTGAATGGAGGGAAATCGAAGCACAATCAAAGGACATCCCAGCGCGGTTTATCATTTCTGACATAGCTATTGTGGGGATAGCTCAAAGAATGCCAAAGTCGGTTGATGAATTAATGGCCGTTCGGGGTGTAGACCGAAAGCACATCGCGGATACGCACGGAGCAAAGCTTCTAGATCTAGTTCAAAGAGGGCAGAACATTCGGATAAGCATTCCTAAAGAAACAAGAGAAAAACATCTGGACCCTAGTTTGCGTCCTGCAGCAACTCTAATTTCTGCATGGTTGGCACAATTCGCGAAAGATTCTGATTTGGATCCCGCATTNCTTGGAACAAGATCTGACATTGAACTCTTGCTTAAAGAAGATAGTGAATCNCGACTTCTTAATGGNTGGCGATCTGAATACGTTGGCGAACCCATCCAACGACTTCTTGAAGGCAAAGCTNCCTTGGCATTCGAAAGAGGTCGCCTCCTCTTGGAGGACCGCTAAGTTAGAAAGCATCAAATCCAGATTTATAATTGCTATAATTGCTGTTTCAACAGTATGCGGTTGTTTCGAGTAAGCTTTCCGCTTCGATCTATTTGGAGGCAAAATGAAAAAGGGCCGACACCGTCGATACGAAGAAGCTAGGGCTCTTAAACAGACAAACGACTCTCTGGAAGATCTATTCGAAGACAATGAAGACCCATGTCTTGAATGTGATGCGTTACCTGGGCAAGATCACAAAGAATGGTGCCTTGTAGATGTTCAACCTAAAAGCTCCGAAAGTTTTCCCTCCTGAACTATCTACTCAGCAATAACTGGAATTTTGCGGCGACTTGGTGCCGTTAATGTAGGTTCGTCAAGGATCTCATATAGTGTTGTTCTTTGCTTTAAGGTTCGTCCTAGGGGTTCGCAAAGTTCTTTGAAATCTTCAACGGTGACTTCCTGACCATGCCGAGCCCCAGCAGCTCGAGATATATTCTCGCCATTTAAGGTACCTCCCACGTCATTTACGCCTGCTTGCAACAGTTGGGCCATTCCATCGAAACCAATTTTGACCCAGGAGCTTTGAATATTTGGAATGTGTTTATGGTAAACGATTCTAGCGATGGCATGCACCAAGAGAGTTTCTCGAAATGTAGGGCCTCGTCTAGCTTGCTTCCTCAAGTAGATCGGAGAAGCCATATGAACAAACGGAAGTCCGACAAATTCAGTAAAGCCTCCAGTTTCTTTTTGTAAATCACGGGTTTTGAGGAGATGCCTTGCCCAGAACAAGGGTGATTCTATGCTTCCGAACATCATTGTTACATTTGATTTTAGGCCAACACTATGTGCGATTCGGTGAGCTTCCAGCCATTCGTCAGTCGTTATTTTATCTGGACAAAGAATTTCCCTTATTTCATCGTCTAATATCTCCGCTGCAGTTCCAGGTAATGATTTTAATCCAGCCTCCATTGCACGATTCAGATATGAATCAAGGGGTTCATTTAGTCGTTTAGCACCTTCTGTAACCTCGAGAGCAGTGAAACCGTGTATGTGGATATCAGGAACTTCAGAGATAATTGCTTTACAAACATCTATATAGTAGTCCCCATCAAAATCAGGGTGAATCCCACCTTGTAAACAAACTTCGGTAATACCTAATTCTTTCCCGGCGATTACTCTTCCAACTATTTCCTCTATGGTGTGGAGGTAAGGCTTGCCTCGTAAGTTCAAGGAAAGAGGGCCCTTGGAAAATCCACAAAATCGGCATTTGAACGTGCAGACATTTGTGTAATTGATATTTCGATTTGCAACGTAGGTAACGGTATTCCCGTTTTCCTGACTACGAAGATGATCGGCTACGTCAGCAACAGCACGAACCTGTGAGCCCCGAGCTGCGAATAAGGCAACGACTTCATCGACGCTAACTTCTTGGTTCAAGAGAACGCCATCCAAAATTTCACGAATTTGTCCTGTCGATTCCTTAGATCCATTCATTATCATCGTCGGTGTTCTAGGGGCGCCGGAATACCATTGTGTGGAGTCTTCTCCAACTTGCGCGACTTCAGCACCATCATTTACGTCTGTAATAAATTCGACTCTTTCCGGAAATACAGCGCCAGGGTCATCTCGAGCTAAGAATTCAGAGTCGCTTCTATCGAGCACAGGAAACCTTAGAGACGCATCAAGCCATTTTTCTCCATCTGAGGCGAATTCAGGATAGATAGTCAAACGGGGGGCAATTGAGTACCCAAGGTTCTCTGAGACACGAGTTAAACGATCTATCGCTGGCCAAGGTCGTTCCGGATTAACGTGGTCAGCAGTAACNGGTGAAACGCCCCCCCAATCGTCGATTCCAGCTTTAATTAGGCTAGAAAAGTCGTCAGAAAGGTTCGGTGGAGCTTGCAAATGAATACTTTCCGGAAGAATTAATCGAGCTAATGCAATTGCCTCTAAGTAGTCCTCAGGCGGGCATGGCGGGNATTTATGCATTGACGTTCCGGCTTTAGGAAGAAAATTTTGGACTATGACTTCTTGAATATGCCCATGCTTCTCGTGGATCTGAGCTATTGCTTTGAGGGCCTCAATCCGATCTGATCTAGATTCTCCGATACCGACAAGTATTCCTGTGGTAAAAGGAATACTTAGTTCGCCAGCGGAATTCAAAGTTTGAAGCCTACGCTCTGGTAATTTATCTGGAGCACCTCGATGACATTCGAGGTCGGGATTTATGGATTCGATCATCATTCCTTGAGAGGGAGAAACCGTTCGAAGTCCTGCAAGCTCTTCCTTAGACAAGGCTCCAGCATTTGCATGCGGTAATAATCCCGTCTCGGAGAGAACTAAAGAAGCCATCGCAATGAGATAATCGACTGTTGAGGTATAACCATTGTCGGTGAGCCACTCTCTAGCTGCGGGATAACGTAATTCAGGTTTTTCACCAAGTGTGAACAAGGCTTCGTGGCACCCCGCCTCGGCGCCAGATCTTGCGATGCTGATAATCTCNTCAGTGTTTAGGTAAGGAGCGTCTAACCGTGCAGGTGGTTGAGCGAAAGTGCAGTAACCGCATTTATCACGACATAGCATCGTCAGAGGAATAAACACCTTTGGTGAAAACGTAATCCGGTTCCCGAATATGTGGTCGCGTTTCTTTGATGCAGCTGATAGAAGTTCATTGAAGTCGGCATTTTCGTAGTCGCTGATCATTGATTACCTACCGGAGACTTGAAATGCATATGACGCTTTCCTGGCCTGCTACTTATTTCCTCTGGTTTTACTTCGATACTGCATTCAACACAATGAGTTATCTGTGTCAGTGGGGTATCGCATGTGGCATGAGTTAATATAGTCGGCGGCGATCCACCGGCGTACCACCGATCTCCCCAGTGCATTAGCGCTATGAGGGAGGGAGAGAGATCTTTCCCTTTGTCAGTAAGGTAGTATTCGTTTCTCACAGGATTAGATTGATATGGCCTCGAAAGGATAATGTTCGCTTCTGCTAATTTTTGCAATCGATCGCTAAGAATGTTTTTTGCTATTCCAAGATCACGGCGAAGCTGTTCAAATCGCCTCACACCGCGAAATAAGTCCCGCAAAATTAATAAGGTCCACCGGTCACCGATAGCAGTAAGCGTTGATTCGATGGAACAATGAGTTGGTTGATTCCCCACAGGCCAACAGTACCATCATGGTTGCAAATTGCAACTAACTAGCTTTCAGGTCATCAGATTTAGTCTGGAGCGTATCTAATAGGCTAATGAATGATGATTCGAATGATTTAACACCTGCATCTTCGAGCCTGTTTGCGACTTCTTCCAAATCAATTCCTAGGGACAGGACTTGATCGATAACATGTCGAGCGTCGTCTACAGAGTTATCAATGGTTCTAGAAAGAACCCCATGATCACGGAAAGCATGAAGAGTGTTATCTGGCAGCGTATTAACAGTAGAAGGCCCTATAAGCTCATCCACGTAAAGAGTATCTTTGTACTGAGGGTTTTTAGTCGAAGTTGATGCCCAAAGCGGACGTTGAACGCGTGCTCCTCTTTGTTGAAGATCTTCCCATCGGGGTCCGCTAAATTTCTCGCTGAAAAGCTGGTAGGCAAGTTTACCTTGCGCGATTGCAGTCTTTCCCTTAAGCGCCGCCGATTCAGGAGAACCAATTTCATCTAGCATTCTATCGACTTCAGTGTCTGTCCTAGAAATGAAAAAAGATGCCACGGATGATACCTGCTGGAGATCTCCGTCGTATTTTTCTAGTCCAGAGATGTATGCGTCGATTACTTTGTCGTAACGGCTAAGAGAAAAAAGCAGCGTAACGTTTATAGAACGACCTTCACTTATCATTTGTTCTATAGCTCCTAGACCTTCGACTGTTCCTGGAATCTTGATATATACATTCGGCAAATCGAACTTCTCATCCAGCTGCCTAGCTGCAGAAATTGTTTTAGCCCCATCTTTCGCCAATCGAGGGTCAACTTCGACAGAAACAAAGCCATCAATTCCTTTGCTTGATTCGTAGACAGGAAGTAGCAGATCGAGCGCCGATGATATATCGGATTCGACAAGTCTCCAGTATGCAGCTTCGATATCAACGCCACCTTNGATGAGGGAAAGGAATTGCTGATCGTAGGCGGTAGAGCCCGATATTGCTTTCTCAAATATCGATGGGTTTGATGTTATCCCTCGAACACCAGCAGTAATCCATTCTTGGAGTTCGCCAGAAAGAATCCAGTCTCTCTTTAAATTGTCTAGCCAAGGACTTTGGCCAAAATCCTTGTGGAGGTCTTTGAGTTTCTCGGACACAGATATCAAATCCCTAAGCCGAGAATCGTTTTTATTGATTCTTGTATGCTATTTGCGTCAAGTCCCAGTTTGGAAATAACAGTTTCTCCAGGTGCTGATGCGCCAAATCGATCAATTCCAATTTGGTAGTCAGAATACCGACCCCACCCAAGAGTGACTCCAGCTTCGACGGAGATTGTAGGAGATCCATTAGTAAGTTGACCGATCTGATCCTTATACATAGTGAACTTCTCTTGAGCGGATTCGTTGGACTGTATTGCAAGACACTCGAATATCTCCCATGAGGGCATCGAGATGACTCCAATCGGTTGATCAATACTCTCTACAGCTTTAAGGCAAGCGGAGACTTCGGAGCCAGTCGCGAGAAGTGTGCAGATGTCGTTCGGAGAACTTTTCAGAGGGTAAGCGCCATTATTCAACTCATCAGGTTTCGTTAGATCTAGTATTGGTAAACCTTGTCGAGAAAGGATTAGGGCTGTAGGTCCATCGTATTGAAGTGCGGCCTTCCATGCAGCAACTGTTTCTTTAGCATCGGCAGGGCGGATTACTTGCAGCCCAGGGATAGTTCGCAACGACATAATATGCTCTACAGGCTGATGGGTTGGCCCATCTTCACCTACACCGACTGAGTCATGGGTGAATGAGTAAATAACTTTTGCGCCGCTCAGAGCAGCAAGGCGAATAGCGGGCCGCATGTAATCNCTAAAAACAAGGAAAGTTCCACCCACTGGGGTAATGCCCTCATGAAGGGCAATCCCATTCATGATTGCGCCCATTGCATGTTCCCTAACGCCAAAATATATTTGTTTTCCATCACCACATGCGTCTGATATTACTTCAGGATCATTTAACGAAGTTCCAGTATTCCCAGTTAGATCTGCTCCGCCTGCAACAAGAGCGAAATCAGAGGCTATGGCATTCAGGCATATCCCGCTAGCTACTCTTGTAGCCATAGATTCTCCAACTTGGGATTCAAATTGATTCGATACTTCATCCAAGTTCCACGATCCGAATTCATCAGAGAGGGACCAATTAGTTTCTCGCGCTTCTGTTTCGTACCGTGATCCTGCATCTCGGTAAAAGTCGGAAACAGACTCGGGTACGAAAAAAGCTGTATCCGTTGGAAGGCCCATTATCTTCTTAGTCTCAGCTATCTCATCATCTTTAAATGCGTATCCATGTGCACTAGGAGAATCCACGAGAGAAGGGGACGGAAATCCAATATGACTTCGAATAATTATCGCCGAAGGTTGATTTTCATTACTTTTGGCTTCGTTTAATGCGTTCTCTAAAGCATCCAAATTCTCAGCTGACTCACCGAGATCAATAACATGCCATCCGTATGACTCAAATCTTTTCGCAGGGTTATCGGCTAGTGCAAGTTCTGTAGGTCCATCAATTGTGATGTGGTTATCATCATATATGCAGACTAGTTTTCCAAGTTTCTGCTGGCCTGCGAATGAAGCTGCCTCATGACTAATCCCTTCAGAGAGGTCACCATCGCCACACAAAGCAAAAATACTGTGGTTAATTTTCTCTTCTCCATATTTGGTTCTCAACCACCTTTCAGAAATCGCCATACCGACTGCATTTCCGATTCCTTGACCCAACGGACCAGTAGTTACTTCTATACCTGCTGTATGGCCAACTTCAGGATGCCCAGGGGTAGAGCTATCCCACTGTCGAAAATCCTTGACGTCATCAAGTGTGAGCCCGTAACCCGTTAAATAGAGTAGTGCGTATTGCAATATGGAAGCATGGCCAGCGCTAAGAATAAATCTATCCCGATTTACCCAATCAGGGTGTTTGGCGCTATAACGCATAACTCTCGTATACAGAACATGAGCGAGTGGCGCCAAAGCCATAGCAGTTCCTTGATGGCCAGACTTTGCGCGATGCGGAGCATCCATTGCTAGGCCACGAATAACGTTAATGCAAAGGGATTCTAAATCTTCACTAGTTTCCGCCATGTAGTTCCTATTCTTTAAACTCAACTNTCTACATTAATTGCAAATTATTGTCTATATGGCGGCAATAAAATATTTTCTAAAACTATTGACGCGCTTTCAACGTATAGGGAATGATCAGTGGTTCATTTTTATCGATCCTGCAGTGAGCTTCGACACTTCCAGGCCCATCGAACTCCATTTCTGCCCTAACTAATCGGTAAGCAAACATTCCTGGTTCGATTTGAAGAGGCTGTGCATTTCGCGCAATCTGNGATCCATTGCGCAAGTATGTAACCTCGAGCACTCCAGTTCCAGATGACTCAATGTCTGAGCGGATTAGCACAGCAAGGTGAGGAGCAAACATCATTGGAAAGTTATCTTCGACTTCAGAAGAAAACTGTATGCCAGTAAAATCAATACGAGTAGACCCATCAACTTCGCGCATGGAGATATCGTCAACAAAGACAGCAGCAATGATGTACAAATCGACTCCTTCCTATTGATGATCTAACCACAGGATTTATCCAATTGCCTAGATGGTTACACTGAATCTTTGCTTAGTCGATGTAGGGTGGGCACTCTAAGACGAGGTGTAAACATGTCTGGAAAGAACATGCTTAGTGAATTCGAAAGCAAGAACCTTTTATCTGATTATGGATTGCGAGTAACTCGAGAAGCCGTTGTCCACTCTGTGGAAGAAGCGGTTAGTGCAGCAACCAAATTAGGCTTTCCGGTGGTGTTAAAGATCACCGGAAGTGAATTTGCTCACAAAACAGAACTAAATGGAGTGAAACTGAATTTAGTTGATAGTTCAGCAGTCAAATTTGCTGCTGATGAACTGTTCTCTTTATTTGACGAACCAATTCCTTTGCTTATCTCTGAACAGATTGATAGTTCACGAGAGTTCCTTGCTGGCGTAACACGGACAGACGATTACGGTTTAACGCTAGCCTTTGGGGTGGGCGGCATATTTGCAGAGGAGTTGCAAGATGTCGCATTTCGATTATTGCCAGCATCAAGACAAGAAATATTTTCTATGTATGATGACTTGTCATTTAGTGCACTTTTAGGCCCAGTACGAGGTGAATCAAAAGTAGATTTGGAATCATTAACTGGAGCTTTATTGGCAATAAGTTGTTGCGCTCTAGAACGTGAGGACATTCGTTCAATAGATGTCAACCCAATACTCATTTCAGATGGTCAGCCAATAGCTGTCGATGCACTGGTGGAACTATATGGATCGTAAACAAAAATTAGATTCATTATTCAATCCAAAAGGAGTTGTGGTCGTCGGAGCTTCAAGCCATCCTGGAAAATTTGGGTTTGTCGCATTGCATAACATACTGAACGGAGGATTTTCTGGGCCGGTGTATGCGACAAATAAAGAAAAGGTTTCTCTCCTAGGGATAGAAACAATTCAGGGACTAAGGGAAATCCCACCTAACACGGTTGATTTTGCCATGGTCTGTGTTCCATCACACCTTGTTCCCGAAACGTTGCTAGGTGCAGCGAATATAGGGATTAAAGCAGCATTTATCGTCTCAGGAGGATATGGGGAGATAGGTGCTGAAGGTGCAATCGCTGAGCAAGAGCTACTTCATCTCGCCGCTGATCTTGATATAGCTATAGCAGGTCCGAACGGACAAGGATTCGTTTCCACGCCTATAAATCTATGCTCGCAGATTGTTGCTCCAAATCCGCCTGCGGGCACGATAGCTATAGCAAGCCAATCTGGAAATCTGCTATCCGCTTTTATGAATCTATCTAGGCAATACAACATAGGTATTTCCCGCGGTATCTCCACTGGCAATCAAACCTGCTTAGATACTTCTGACTACATTGACTACTTCGCAAATGACGATGAAACCTCTGTGATAGTTTCATATGTCGAAGGAGTTTCGGACGGTCGAAGATTTTACGAAGCCATTAAAAATGCTTCAGCGGTAAAACCGGTAATTGTTATTCGTGGAGGATCAAGTCCTGAAGGCGCAAAAGCTGCTTCGAGCCATACCGGTGCTTTGGCTACAGACGAGAAGGTATTCGAAGGGATGCTGAAACAGGCTGGGGCGTTCCTTGCCGATGATCCTCTGATGGCATATGAATGGGCAAGCACGTTTGCTACGCAACCAAAGCCGTCCGGACCAAACACAGTGGTACTAACGCAAGCAGGTGGATGGGGAGTTTTAACGGCGGACGCGATATCAAAAGCGAGCTTAAATCTCATAGACCTTCCAAATGACCTTATATCTAAGATAGATACTGTCCTCCCACCACGCTGGAGTCGAGGTAACCCGATTGATATCGCGGGTGGAGAAACGCGGGAAACAATTCCAAAGATGATAGAACTCGTGCTTTCGCACGAATCTGTTGACGCTTTGATATTTCTCGGTCTAGGAATTCAAGGGAACATTGCTCGACTATTCACTGAAAGCGATTATCTAGATCCAAGCATGGAAAGAATTATTAACTTTCACAAGACTCAAGAAAAAGCATATGTCGATTCCTTAATAAAAGGATCTAAAGAATGGGGAAAACCTGTCTTAGTTGCTACTGAACTGGGGTGCGCAGATCCAAATAATCCAGCGATCTCTGAACTGAGAAGAGAAAAATGGTTTTGCCACTACAGTGGTTCCAGTGCGGTACGAGCATTGGAGAACCTTAATGCTTATGCCCGAAATAAAGTTCCATATCAATAAATCGCGGATCAATTGAGGAAAGTGAGGGGAGGCCATGATCAGAAAAGTCTTTAGTATCATCAAAAGATTCACAATGCCTGCTCTCATATTGGCTGCCCTCATTGCTGCTCTGGTGGCGTCCAATAAATACGGTTACGACGATATTGAAACATTGCCAGAATCGGCTCCATCAAATGACGAACTTTCAACCCCAGTCTTATCGATACGGCGTGCACCAGAACTCCTCACTTCCCCTCTGGAGATGGAGAAACTAACAACAAATTTAACCGACTTAATGGCGGACGCACCGAAGAATTCCTGCTTGTCAATTGGGGTTCAGGGTGAAAGCATTTTTGCGTATCAGCAGAATATACCTCTTTCCCCTGGAACCAATGTAAAGGTAGTTACAGCTGCTGCTGCCATCCTTCAGATGGGTGCTGATTTTACCTATGAAACGATTTTGGCTGCGGAACGTGAACCCAACGAAGACGGTTCTCTCCTGAGTACTGATTTGTTCGTTTTTGGCAGCGGGGACCCACTTCTAATGACAAATTCGTACAGCGAATTATTGCCGGAATCATTTAGCACTATTCGAACGAATGCAGATGAACTTGCAGATATGACTGTTGGAATGAACATACTTTTTATCCAAGGATCTGTTCAAGTGAACGAATCACGATATGACGAAATCAGAACGGTTGAGAGCTGGTCTGAAGAAGTTCAGAACTCTGGATTGATTGGTTCGATGAGCGCATCTCTTCTTGATCAGGGGTTCGATGGATTGCGGAATAACTATAATTCCCAAAGGGGGGTAGACGATCCGCCTGCTTTATCTGCATCTCGAGATCCTGCTGTTAGGTATGCTGCGAATTTTGATGATCTCCTTGAAGCCCGGAATGTGATAATTCTCGAAACAGCAAAAGAATTTTCAGGAATTCAGTTAGAAGATCTCGTACAACTGCTCTCTATTAAGTCCCCACCAATGTCTGACATCGTCAAACAGATGTTAACTAACGATGACCACATGACAGCTGAAATGCTAGTGAAAGAAATCGGTTACTCAAGAACAGGCGAAGGTAAATCCGGAACCGGGATATCAGGGGTCACTGAATTAATTAGAGGAGCTGGCATACCGGAAGCAGGACTATTGATTGTCGATGGTTCCGGAGTTGGCACAGGTAATCAAGCTACATGTGAAATTATGCAAAGAATCGCTGATCATGATCCCGTAAAGGAAGTTCTAAGAGACTCGTTTCCAATGGCTGGGATTGAAGGAATTGTTGCAAATGAATTTAGTGGATCAGGGTTCTCAAATAATTTAAGGGGAAAGTTATCTCGGAGCACTTCGATCGCAGCAATGGTTGGATATTTCGAATCGAGTACTGGGGAAAACATCACCGTTAGTTTCATAGCAAATCACGACGACTCACAAAACTGGATTAAAACAGAACTAGATTCGTTTTTCCGAAACTTGTCTAACTACTTAAGTAGCTACAGTTCCGGTTTACCTATTGAGATGCTAGAACCAAAATAACAAATACAAACTAAAAAATTCATCAGATAATGTGTAAGTATGCATGTTTCCCCGATGTTTCCGCTTGGAATGGTGGTATTCCCGAACACCAAATTCCAATTACGAATTTTTGAAGAAAGATATATCAAATTAGTGAAATACTGTACTAACACTGATAGCGCTTTCGGTGTTTGCCTAATTGCTAAAGGGCACGAAGTAGGTGGAGGTGATGAAAGATACCAGTTTGGGACATTGGCGAAAATCGATAGTGTCGCCAAGATCGGGTCTGAGCAGCTTTCAATTCGATGTCAAGGTGTTGGCCGAATAGAAGTAACGAAATGGCTGCCGGAAGATTCTTACCCAAAAGCGTCAATAGAATTCTGTGAAGCCCAAGATACTGAATCAGTCACTATTGATCAACTCGCTCAGCTTCGATTAATAGCAGAAAGAACATCTAAGAACGTCGAGAAACTAACTGGTATTCCGCAGCCTCCATTACCCAAGTTAAGTGAAGGCCCTGTGAAATGCATATACGAGTTAGCAGAATCAAGCTTTCTTGGAGCATATGATAGGTATCAGGTCCTCGCAGAGAATACACTTCGGCTTCGTTTCCATACTCTCAAAGAATTAATGATTGGGGTAGATGAAATCTATGTCAACGAACTAAAGATCAGAAACCAGTACTAATAAGACCAGTAGTGCATGTCCAATAATCACAGTAGTGTTATGTGAAAGGAGTGCTATGTTTTCATTTCGACCAAAGGATCCTATTGGGATACGATTAGGGGAACTAAAAGATACTTTGTTGGGATACAGCAAACAGGAAATTCGTGACCCCTTTGTATCACTTTTTAAATGGACAGCATACGGCTTAGCTGGCCTTGTGTTTGTAATTGCTGGTTTAGGGCATTTGAGCCTTGGTAGTTTACGAATACTTCAGACAGAAACGACGGTTTTCGATAATGAACTATCTTTCATCCCATATTTAATAGTTTTCGCGGCTCTTCTTTTGATTGCTATCGTCTCTTATCGGGCGATAAAAAGTCAGAACTGAACCTATGGCCACAAACCCAACTCCGATTTCAGCAAAAGATATTGAAGAAAGACTCATCAATTTAAAAGAAGAAACTGATGAGATAAACGGTCCTGACGAGATAACTCGTAGGTTAATTATTGCAGGTGTCGCTCTTGTGGTATTAGGAGCTGTTTATTACGTCGGAAAACGTCGAGGTGAAAAAACTAAAACATTCATAGAAGTTGTAAGGTCGCAATGATAAAGCAACAGAGCTTTAGAAAACTAACGCGAAACTATATTTTGCATCGGTTTGTCTTGCAGGGTGTTCTTCGCGGTAATCCAATTTGGTTCTTTATCGGTTCTGCCGCGTCTCTGTTTTGGTTTAAATCTTTACTCACAGATAAAAATAGAAAACGTAGAATATTCACCCATCAGTTAGAACTAGGTGAAGAAGCAAAATTCCTTCATCTATCCCAAGCTAAAGCAAATAAGAGATAGCATGGGCTCTTTTAATTTTGGTGAATTAGTCCTGTTGATTGATTCAAAAGATCGCCGGTATCTCCTTTCACTAAAGGAAGGAGATGAATTCCACACCCATTCTGGTTACATTCGCCACTCGGCTATTGTGGAAATGGAAGAGGGGAGCCACATTAAGGCTTCCTCGGGGAAACCGTATTTGGTTGTTCGTCCGACGATGAGTGACGTAATTCTAAAAATGCCTCGTTCAGCACAAATCATTTACCCTAAAGACATCGGCCATATTCTCCTAGTAGCTGATATCTACCCTGGAGTTAAGGTTTTGGAGTCAGGGGTAGGCTCAGGCGCTCTATCTACTGCAATGCTTCGCGCCGGTGCAAATATTACTGGCTATGAACTTCGAGAAGATTTTGCAACTCGGGCCAATAAAAATGTTTGTACTTTTTTTGGCGAGGATTCACTGAATAATTACACAATTCATATACGAGATGTATACGAGGGAATAGATGAAGATGGATACGATCGGGTGGTACTTGACTTGCCTGAGCCTTGGAAGGTGGTACCACATCTATCTAAAGCGATGGAACTAGGGGGCATTGTTGTAGCGTATACACCTAGTATCACCCAAGCAATGAAGATGCGGGATGCACTAAATCCAGACAATTTTGTAATGCAGGATACATTTGAAGTAAGCGTTCGAAGTTGGCACATCGAAGGTAAAGCAGTACGGCCGGAACATAGAATGGTCGCACACACTGGATTTATTACCCATGCACGATTTGTAAAAGGAAATCTAAATTAGACTTCGAGGAAAATGCATTCTCCTGGGCATTCTTCGGCCGATTCGATCGTCGCCTCTTCTTGGCCATCTGGGACTACAGCAAGTCCTTCAGGGCCACCTGGCTCGGCATATACAGTATCGCCTTCTTTTACATAGGCAAGGCCATCATCCAATAGGGTAAAGACATCGGGAGCTATCTCTTCACACAGTCCATCTCCAGTACACAGATCCTGATCTATCCAGACTTTCATGATTTCCTTTTCGTTCGTAAAGAGGAACACTTGCCTAAGGGTCGACAACATTGTAACAAATTCTGATAGGAATTTCGCATCACTAAATCGAAATCATAAAAATGTTTTCAATTCTAAAGTTTGTTATCTTGCTAAACCTGTCCTATTTACTAGTTTGCACTGATCTTCCGATAAGGTCACTATACGGGAGTGGCTATGAACGAATCAGATGCTCAGTCAGAACTTGAAATTGCATTAAGGCGACTTGAAGAGCTTCGGGTTGAAGCAGAAGCCATACGAGAGAGAAATATACAACTTCAAGAGACTAATAGCCTTGCCCCAAGAAGAATAAAGCTTCTTGAAGAGAAGCTAAAAGAGTCCAAAGCATTGCTAGCCAAGGCCGCCTCAGAGAACAATAATCTAATTACCTTGCTTCAAGACACCCGAAACCAAATAGCAAAACTAAAGGTTGAAGTGGAAAAACTCAGTCAACCACCATCCGGATATGGAATATTTCTCGGTGAAAACCCCGATGGGACCGTAGACATCCAATCATCTGGACGCAAGCTAAGGGTTGCCTTGCATCCTGAATTAGATGTAAACACCATGCGTAAGGGCCAAGAAGTTTTATTGAATGAGTCATTGAATGTTATTTTGGCGAGACCAGGAGAAAGGACAGGAGAGATCGTCACCCTAAAAGAGGTCTTAAGTGACGGTAAACGAGCTTTGGTCCAAGGTAGAACAGACCAAGAGAGAATAGTTGACATCTGCGAAGAGCTTCAAAGAGGACAAATGACTCCAGGCACATTATTTCTTTGCGCAAACAATTCTGATTTGTTAATCGAGGAGATTCCAAAACCAGACTTAGAAGATCACCTTTTGATTGAGGTTCCATCAGTCACCTACAACGACATCGGTGGTTTAGATGACCAGATATCCCAAATAACTGATGCTATCGAACTTCCATTTTTACATAGAGATCTCTTCGAAGAACATGATTTGCCATCTCCCAAAGGAGTCCTTCTCTATGGTCCACCAGGCTGCGGTAAAACATTGATTGCGAAAGCTGTAGCAAATTCTCTAGCTGCGAAAAGTAACGAAGCTACAAAGCAGCAGACACAAAAAAGCTATTTCTATAATATAAAAGGCCCAGAACTCCTCAATAAGTACGTCGGAGAAACTGAAAGACAAATTCGCCTCATATTTGAAAGTGCTAGAAAAAAATCTGAAGAAGGTTGGCCGGTAGTAATTTTCTTTGACGAGATGGAATCACTGTTCCGAATCAGAGGTAGTGGCATTAGCTCAGATATGGAATCGACCGTTGTTCCTCAACTATTAGCAGAAATTGATGGCGTAGAAACACTAAAAAATGTAATAGTGATTGGCGCTTCAAATAGAGAGGATCTAATCGATCCGGCTATTTTGCGCCCTGGGCGGTTAGACCTGAAGATACGGATTGATAGACCTAACTATGACTCAGCAATCGCGATTTTCGGCCAATATGTGAACGATCGTGTTCCGATTGCTCTATCAGCAATCGATGAATTAGGTGGAGGAGATGCTGACAAAGCCCTTCGAGTCATCGTAGAAAAATCTGTTGAAGAAATGTATGCAACAGAAGAACGAAATCAGTTTTTAGAGGTGACATACCAGAATGGTGATAAAGAAGTCATGTTCTTCAAAGATTTTGCCTCTGGTGCGATGATAGAAAATATTGTCAGACGAGCGAAGAAGCTAGCTATAAAACGGTATTTAGAAAATGGCGATAAAGGTTTATCTTTGGCCGATTTCATAGAGTCTATTCGACAAGAGTTTAGTGAGCATGAGGACTTGCCGAACACAACAAACCCTGATGACTGGGCGAAAGTTTCTGGGAAAAAGGGTGAACGTATAACATTCATTCGAACTCTTTTCAATGAAACTCAGGATCAAGCAGCTAAAGAATCCGCGTCGGGACAATACTTATAAGATCTAGCGTATGGCTGTAGAAAAAATCTGCGGTATTGAAACCGAGTACTCGATTATCCATAAAGGTGTCTCAGATCCAAATCCGATTTTGGCCTCTTCGATGCTCATTACTTCTTATGTTCAGGAAAGCCCCTCAAACTTTGATAATGGAATAGCTGATTCTGTCGTTTGGGACTTTCAAGATGAAATGCCATCGAATGACGCCCGAGGTTTCACACCTATTGGTTCGCTTCCACCGATTGTGGAAACCCATTTAGTCAACGCAGTTTTAACAAATGGGGCAAGGTTCTACGTTGATCATGCTCACCCTGAAATGTCTACCCCAGAATGTCCCAATGCGTTAGAAGTGGCAAGATATGATCGCTCGGGTGAGCTTATCCTCAAGGAAGCAATGAAAGCAGTAAATGCACTTCTTCCTGAGGATCAAGAGATTGTTGTCTATAAAGATAATTCAGATGGAAAGGGAAATTCATATGGATGCCATGAGAATTATCTTATGGATCGAAACACCCCATTTGGTGACATCATCAGTCATGGGATAGCTCACTTTATAACCCGCCAAATCTTTACCGGCTCAGGAAAAATAGGATGCGAAGTTCCTGGGAGCGACCCTGATTCAATTCAATACCAGATAACCCAAAGAGCTGATTTTTTCGAGGAAGAAGTTGGTTTAGAGACAACTTTAAAACGCCCAATTATCAACACACGAGATGAACCCCATTCGGATGCTGATAGATATCGTCGGCTCCATGTTATATGCGGAGACGCAAATATGAGTGAAGTAGCAACTTTTTTGAAAGTTGGATCAACCTGCTTTGTCCTCGCAATGATCGAAGATGGATTTATTAAAGAAGATTTTATCTTTGAAAATCCAGTTCAATCCATGAAAGAAATTTCGTACGACCTTACTCTTTCGCAGCCGATTCTAAGAAACACTGGTGAATCAATAACTGCCTTAGAAGTTCAGCAATATCTTTTCGAAAGAGCCAAAGAATATGCACTTATAGGAGGTAATGAATACGTTGGGGGCACCATCGGTGAACAAATCTTAGAAAAGTGGGAAGAAATACTAATAGGGTTGGAGAATGATCCAGATTCCTTGCATTCACAGATCGATTGGATCGCTAAAAAACGGCTACTCGATGTATTCTGCGACCGCCACAATTTATCCTATTTCGATGCGAAATCCAGATCATTAGCTGTCCAGTATCACGACCTTCGAGAAGATAGTAGCGTGTTCAACAAATTGGGAATGAAGTACTACAGCGATAACGAAGAAGTCTCTCGAGGAGTATCGCAGCCTCCTGAAGGAACTAGAGCTTACTTTCGAGGCCGCTGTCTGCAAAAGTGGCCAGAGCAAATAGTGTCGGCTAACTGGGATTCTGTAGTTTTTTCCTTAGACGATACAACAATAAGACGAATACCTGTTCTTGATCCTCTGAAGGGAACGTATAACGATGTTGCAGAAATTATTGAGGAATGTGCTACACCGCATGAATTGATCCATGCTTTAGACATTTAGCTCTATGATGTAGCTATGTGCGAATTTGAGCACGAGGAGAAACCATGGCCGAAAATCAACAGTATCAAGAATCAAGTGACGAATCTTCTAACGAACCAACTCCAGAGGTCGAAATTTCTGGCGAAAAAATTCAAAGTATCGATAGCAGTGAGCTGTCCGGTGATTTAGACGACTTACTCGATGAAATTGATCAAGTCCTTGAAACAAATGCTGAAGAATTTGTGAAATCGTACGTACAAAAGGGTGGACAGTAGCAGGTATATACCTCTAGCCGATACCATCAGTAACGTGACTTTGCCACGATTTATGCCTGAAGATGACCCAGGGCCAAACTTTGTTGCCCTGGTCGACAACATGGGTGTACCGAATCATGCCCAAGGAAGTCTGATAGACGAATTACCTCATGGCACTACTTGTGTCGCTATCAAGTTTGATTCCGGAGTAATACTAGCTGGTGATCGACGAGCTACCAGCGGGCATCACATTAGCCACAGAACAATGGAAAAGGTATTCCCAGCTGACCAGTTTTCCGGCATAGCAATAGCGGGAGCAGCTGGACCAGCCCTTGAGATGGTTCGACTTTTCCAATTGCAACTCGAACATTATGAGAAGGTAGAGGGGAAACCATTAAGTCTCGATGGTAAAGCAAATCAACTGAGTCAAATGATCCGACAGAATCTTAGCTTTGCAATGCAAGGACTAGCGGTGTTACCGATTTTTGCAGGATTCGATACCCGGATGGGTTTGGGAAGGCTATTTCAATTTGACGTGGCCGGAGGAAAATATGAAGAAGCCAGCTTTGCGGCTACTGGCTCTGGAAGTATTCATGCTACAACTGTGATCAAAATGGGATATAAGGAAGAGTTAGATGAATCTACAGGTGTCGAACTAGTAGCTAATGCGCTTTTTGAAGCTGCAGATGAAGATTCTGCCACTGGTGGCCCAGATTTAATTAGGGATCTTTACCCAATCATCGCCAAAATAACTGAAGATGGCTATCAGCCAATATCAGATGACAATGTAGCTAGTGTTTTCTCGTCCATTATTGATGAACGTCGCTCAAAGATGGCAGGCGGAGGATAGTCCGATGAGTATGCCCTTCTATGTAGCTCCTGAACAACTTATGGAAGATCGCGCCGATTACGCACGAAAAGGTATTGCGCGAGGTCGATCACTTATAGGGCTCACATGTGAATCAGGAATCCTGATCGTTGCTGAAAATGCTTCAAACACTCTTAGGAAAGTAAGCGAGATCTATGACCGAATTGCATTTGCTGGTGTTGGCAAATACAACGAATTTGATCAACTGCGAATTGCAGGTGTCCGCCATGCTGACCTAAAGGGGTATTCATTTAGTCGTGAAGACGTAGACGCACGAAGTTTGGCTAATCAATACGCTCAAATGCTTGGACAAATTTTTACGCATGAGATGAAGCCAATGGAAGTGGAAATCCTAGTAGCAGAAATTAACCCCGATGAAGACAATCCATCTGGGCAACTCTTTCATATCTTGTACGACGGCACGGTAAAAGATACTTCAGACTTCGCTGTTTTAGGTGGAGACGCTGAAGTTATATTTGATCGTTTCCAAGAAAGTTATAGCGATAATATGGCGTTACAGGAAGCAATTACTGCGGCNATTAATGCACTTTCTGGTCCTGATCGGAGTTTGGAACCCGATGACTTAGAGGTAGCTGAATTATCACATTCAAATGGCAGACGATCATTCCGACGAATCGAAGGTGATGAACTCCTCAATTACATACCTGATTAAAGAAATTAGTTAAAACCTTGGGTAGTGATCGTCTCTAATCTAGGGTAAAGCCATGGACCGAAGGATCTTTGGGATAGAAAGCGAATACGGAGTAACGTGTGTTCTTAACGGTCAACGCAGGCTTAGCCCTGACGAAGTTGCCCGGTATATGTTTAGGCGTGTGGTTTCCTGGGGAAGAAGTAGTAACGTATTTCTCGCAAACGGTTCCAGGCTCTACTTAGACGTTGGCTCTCACCCAGAATATGCAACTCCGGAATGTGATTCTATTTACGATGTAGTAGCTCATGATAAGGCGGGGGAGAGAATATTGGATCAACTGCTGGTCGGGGCAGAAGATAGATTGGCTGAAGAAGGTGTGAATGGACAGCTTTACTTGTTTAAAAACAACACCGACTCTGCAGGGAACTCGTATGGGTGCCATGAGAATTTTTGCACAATAAGGGATGACAATATTGCGAGCTACGATGAAACACTTATTCCCTTTTTCGTCACACGTCAAATATATGCAGGAGCTGGAAAAGTACTACAAACTGCGCGAGGAGCCACCTATTGCATAAGTCAAAGAGCAGAACACATATGGGAAGGAATCTCAAGCGCTACGACCCGAAGTAGGCCAATCATAAATACGAGAGATGAACCGCATGCAGATGCTGAAAAATATCGACGATTGCATGTGATAGTTGGTGACTCCAATATGAATGAATACGCATCATTTCTTAAAGTTGGAGCAGCATCGTTAATTCTACGCATGCTCGAAGAACGAACCGTATTCCTAGGAGATATGACTTTAGAAAACCCTATACGAGCCATTAGAGAAATCAGTCATGACGTCACCTGTAAACGAAAGGTTAGATTAGCGAGTGGAAGAGAATTAAGTGCACTTGACATTCAGTCCGAATTTCTGGATAAAGCTCTAAAATTTGCTGATAGGCGAGAATTAAGTCCCGAGGAAAAGCAATCGCTTCAAATGTGGGAAGAATGCATTACCGGGTTAAAGAAAGACCCCTTTAGCCTCTCACGCCAGTGCGACTGGGTAACAAAGTTCCACCTAATCGAGGCATATAAAGCAAAGCATGGACTCCAGCTCTCAGATCCGAAAATAGGCCTCATAGATTTGCAGTACCATGATGTGAATCGAACCCGTGGCCTCTTCTACATTCTTCAATCCAAAGGAAGAGTTGAGAGAATATGTAGCGATGAAGACATCACACATGCTGTTGAACACCCTCCCCAGACCACCAGAGCGAAACTACGAGGCGATTTTATCCGTCGTGCGAAGGAACGTAATCGTGACTACACCGTAGATTGGGTACACCTAAAACTCAATGACCAAGCTCAGAGGACTGTGTTATGTAAAGACCCTTTCGTATCTAGCGACGAACGTGTAGAGAAATTAATTGAAAGCCTGTAGATAATGTTTTCTAGAGAAATCAAAGCTAGGTACCAACGAGGATGACAAGTAGAAAACTTGAACGAACCCTTAACCTCCTAGCTGAACTATTAAACGTTGAGAGCCCGAAATCTGCAGAAGAGCTTCGTAAGCGTGTCGGAATGTATCCCGAAGACAAGGCGGCGTTTCGCAGAACATTTGATAGAGACAAAAATGCATTACGAGATATGGGAGTCCCACTTGAGATTATCCCTGTCCCCGGAACTAATCCTCCAATCGACGGATATATCATTAATAAATCTGATTACTATCTTGACAAACTTGATTTAAAACCTTCAGAACTAAGAGCACTGAACCTTGCAATTAGTAGTGTCGAAGTGCTTGCTGGGATTTCAGAAATCGAAGCGATGCGAAAGTTGGGTGGGTATGAAGAGAGCCCTGAAACGTCAACAATCCGAGTTCCACTGTTGGATGGTGAATACTTAACGCTTCTTTTTGATGCAATTACAAATAGAAAAAGCATCAAATTCATATATTCACAAAAAAATCGAGAATTAGAACCATGGCGGCTGGAATTCACTAATGGCCGTTGGTATGTAACCGGTAAAGACTCATCTTCTAGCGAAATCAGAACATTTAGAGTAGACAAAATTCTAGGGATTTCTCTTGGGTTAGTCGCTAATGAATACGAGATACCTGATAACCCCCCTAAGGCAAATATGAAGCCCTGGAGTTACGGTGATGGTGAAAAAATAGAGACAATAATTCGGATAGATGAAACTCTTTTAGATTGGGCCCGGACAAGTCTTGATACTGAAATTGAGTTAAATAACGATGGTTCAGGGATTGCAAAAGTTTTTGTCAGCAACCAAGAAGCGTTCTTTAGTCGATTGACGCTTCTTCTAGAGCACGCGGAAATTATTTCCCCTGTCGAAATTCGAGAAGCGTACATTGCTTATATGAATAATTTTGTTGAGGTTTCAAATGGGAACGCTTAAAGCAACAGAAAAACTCGAACGGTTACTTTCGATGATTCCATGGATTATTGAGAATGATGGCCCAAAACTGTCTGTAATATCTCAAAGATTTAATTACCCAGAAGAGCATTTGTTAAATGATCTGACAAAGGTGCTATTTATGGTTGGGCCGTACCCACATACTCCCGACACTCTAATCGAAGTGATCGTAGAAGACGGACGAGTTTGGATTAGTCAAGCAGAATGGTTATCTCGACCCATTCGCTTAACTTCTGAGCAAGGATTCAGTATTTTGCGGAAAGCTAAATTAATGGAACTAATAATTGGTTCTGAAAATGGATCGGATCTCAAAACTGCCATAATGAAATTAGAGTCATCATTAGGTCAGACTAAGAAAACATTCGAAGTCGATATTCCAATGCTAGCTACTAACACCTGGTCAGTTATAAACCAAGCTATCGAGACAAAGACGCAACTAGTAATTAGCTATTATTCTTACGCTAAAGATGAAACTTCCACTCGGACCGTCCATCCAGCCGAAATATCGAATCGGGACAATAACCAATATCTATTTGCATATTGTGAAACTGCGAATGACTTCCGTCTATTTCGATTAGATCGAATTATCGACGTGAATACTTCCGACAAAGCTATATCAATTCCAGCTGATAAAGGAGAAGCACCCAATGATGACGAAAGCTGGAAACTTGAGAATTCAAGCAGTTTGGTGTCGCTAAAAATAACTCCAGAAGACTCCTGGATAACAGCTACATACCCAATCGAGAACAGCACACCGACAGATGACGGTTATATAAAAGTTGATCTATATGTGACTGGTATCGCTTGGTTAAAAAGGCTGCTTATCCGGTTAAGTCCGAAAACAGAGATCCTTAAAGCACCAAAAGATATCCCAATTGATCTTGCAAAAATTACAGCACAAGAAATTCTCGATAGGTACAAAGAGTAAGTTGTGATGAGACTACTCTAACGATCTGGGCTAATCTCCGATGCTGTGGATCATAGCAGCGATGGAAGCGACAAGGAACAAGAATGGATAGATGATGTAGTAGCCCGTGCAGTTGAACGTTCTCTTGAGAACTCTCCCGCATTTAACCCGAGTGACGATGAAACACCACCCCTGCCGCCTCAAAAAGAGAGAACAGTAACCGAAGTGCCACCTGAACTTGATTCAGAAGAGGAGAATGCCCATCAAGGAGAAGCGGAATCGCTTTCCAGCCCGTATCCCGACGAAGGATTCTCTAAACCAGAGAGCAATCAGGTAGAAATTAACGACAGGCGAAAATCTCTAAAAGTCTTTCTTGAGTGGGGAGCTGTCATCCTCGGAGCTCTTCTAGTTGCTTTCCTTATTAAGACTTTTCTGATGCAAGCGTATTTCATTCCCTCTTCGTCGATGACCCCAACTCTTCAAGTAGGTGATCGCGTCCTAGTGAATAAATTGAGCTACAAAGTAGGGGATATTGGGAGAGGGGATCTTATTGTCTTCCAGAGACCAACTACAGAAGGATATGGGGAGACAGACTTAATAAAGCGCGTCGTAGCGTTAGAAGGTGAGTTGATTGAGATAATTGATGGGAGGATCTATATCACCGAATCAAGTTCAACTGCTAGACAGCTACTAGTAGAACCGTATTTAGCTACTAGTACCCTTACGCGGGGATTTGAATCCACAGAAATGTGTGAGGTAGCGACAGAGACCAGTTGTCTAGTACCAGATGACCATCTTTTTGTTCTTGGAGATAATCGAAATGGGTCTCGGGACTCACGTTACTTTGGTCCGATTTCAGAAGAACTGGTTGTGGGTAGAGCATTTATTCGTTTATGGCCAATAAGTAGCTTGAAATTTCTTTAGATATACGAAAGACCCTGTGATAATTTAATTTTTCGTGTCTTCCTCTTACTGC
Organism: Acidimicrobiaceae bacterium; assembly: GCA_002715405.1. Classification (GTDB taxonomy): domain Bacteria; phylum Actinomycetota; class Acidimicrobiia; order Acidimicrobiales; family UBA8592; genus UBA8592. The sequence continues at coordinate 28,246 of PAZD01000021.1, read as the reverse complement.
TTTTAGCGGTCTTGGGATCAGAATAATTCAAGAGGTCTTAGGGTCTTGCGTGTTGCAGAAATAACTTGGTCAATCACGGAATTGTGAGTTGAAATTATTATCTAGCCCAATTGAGTATGTAGGCTAAAACCGTGTTCAATATTGGAGGTGGTGAAGTACTTGTAATTCTCATCGTTGCTTTGATATTCCTTGGACCAACAAAATTACCTGAAATAGCTCGATCACTCGGAAAAGCTACCAGAGCGGTTCGGAGAGTAAGTGAGAGTTTCAGGTCTGAATTAGATTCAGCTGTGATTGAGGGCACCGAAACTGCCGCAAGGCAACGCGGAAATGATTTACTTAATTCTTCGAATGAAATAGTTGAATCAGAGGCTGGTAATCAGGATTGCCAACATATGGAGACAGAAGGCACTACGGAAACCGTGCCAAAACACGATGAAAAAACGTAAAAACCAGAATCCTGATGCGAGGATGGGTCTCCTAGAACATCTTGGAGAGCTAAGGACACGCTTGATAAGGTCTCTAGTCGCAATTGCGATAGGTACAGTTGCGGCTTGGATCTTATATCCTCACATACTCGAATTCATTTTAGACCCGTACTGTGAAACTCTTGGCGAACGATGCACTCTTCGTATAGATGAGCCGCTCGAAGGTTTAAATACTCGGTTTATGGTATCGATCTATACTGGTGTCGCTGTTGCAGTACCTGTGCTGTTGTGGCAAGCATGGCAATTCATAAGTCCAGGCTTGCATAAGCATGAACGTCGATACGGCGCAGTATTCGTTTTTTTCGGAGTGATTCTGTTCGTAGTTGGTTGTTCACTAGCATTTTGGACACTTCCCAAAGCACTCACGTTTTTGATGGAAATAGGAGGTGAAGACCTCTTCACTGAATTTAGAGCACGCGCCTATATATCGTTCATAATTAAAATGATGCTCGCATTTGGGATCGGATTCGAATTCCCCCTCGTTTTGATACTGCTTCAAAAGCTTGAAATATTGTCTCATCAAACACTTAGAAAACATTGGAGGTATGCGGTTGTTGGAATCGTTATCCTGGTGGCGGTTATTACCCCAAGCGGTGATCCTATCTCCCTATTGGCTCTAGCAATCCCAATGTATTTGTTTTACGAGTTTGCTGTTCTTTATGGACTATTAAAAGAAAAGAAATATAAAAAAAATAACAATGAAATACCCATGAGAGAGAAATAAAGAATATGGAAGAATTCGGAAATTGGGCTTATCAAGGAAGGGTTCCAAACTCTGTACCAATAGCGAAATCAGATAAAGAGATTATTCATCATTTCTCCAATGGTCATTCAATGATCCAGTTAGAAGCGGGGAATCTATGTAGGACACTTGGTGGCAAAAAACCCACACCCCTAACTGACTGTTCAGTTGGAACAATATGTGATGTGGATCTAGGTTCAGTTCGTGTATGTGGAAAATCTGTATACTTTGCAAGCCATTGCTCAATAAGGAAACACCGATTCTCAAGTAAAGGAGCGTTTGTTATGAATGCTCAATGGCATAAGACCCGAAGAGTCGCAGTGAGAGCCCATCCGAGCGATGGGAAACTGGATATAGTCTTCTCTGATTTAAGCCTCAGTCAATTCTGGTTTGCTGTTCAGAAATCAAAATCTGGAAGCCATGTCCCTCTCCCAGATATACGCGTGAAAAAAATCCAAGATCACACCTTGACCTATCCACATCCAATGCGCATATATGCCGATGGAGTATTCGTAGGGATAGAATCGACGATTGAATTGGGGATAGCCCATAGAGCAATCAAGGTGGTTGTACATTGAAAAAGATGACCAAAATTCATACCCTCCACACATATGCGTCGCCAGCGACGTATTCTCAAATGTCGTGAGTGCATATATATCCGAAGAATGGTCCGATGATGAAGCAGATGTTCTTAGACGTTACTTCACGAACTTGGATCAACCGGTGTTCGCTCTTGTTAACCTTCCCGAAGTTGTCAAAGGAGCACTTTTTGCTAGATACAGCCGCTCGGCAAAAAGTCTCCGGAGATTATTTCTGGATGAATTCTTAGGAGATTTAGATATAGAAGGTGATCAGACTATCGACGCCACAATCGGATTGGAACATGCAGAAACCCTTTATCACAGAATCTTCTTCGAATACGGTGACGACTCGGTCGCTCAATTAGGTGGGGTTCATCTCGCTTGTGAACAAGCATCGAATCTTCTAACTAAAGTCCTCGAGTGGGGACGTTTAATGAGTTATTTAGAACAGTCAACAAGATATATTTCCTATGATTCGCGACTTGGAGGAAGGTATCGGTATTACCGAGACCCTGAGATACTAAATTCCTCGTTCGGGACAAGATACGTAGGAGACATGGACAGAATATTCGATATATATTCAGAGCTGGTTCCCCCCTTGCAGGATTTCGTCCGTGAATCATTTCCTAAGCACCCAGACGATTCAGACTTTGTGTACCGGCAGGCAGTTAAAGCAAAAGCCTTCGATGCTGTCAGAGGCCTTCTTCCTGCGGCAGCACTTTCTAATGTTGNAATTTATGGAACCGGCCAAGCCTATGAAGCTCTACTTTTAAGAATGCGAGCACATCCGCTTCCAGAATCCCGGATGTACGCAGATCTTATGTTAGGAGAACTTAGAAAAGTTATTCCTTCTTTCTTGGAACGAGTTGATCTTGAAGATAGGGGAGTGGTGTGGAGTCAGTACCTTGAAAATTCCCGCGAAGATACNAGAGATGTCGTAGAAGCCTTACTGCCTGAAGGAACCTCTATAGACCCAGCGCCTGTAGTTCGGCTCGTTGATTTTGACCCAGAAGGTGAAAATAAGATGATTGCATCGATGATGTACGCCCATACGAACCTTCCTGAAGAGCAACTACAAAGGCGCGTATCAGCAATGAACACTGAAGACAAAATGGCAATCGTACGAGCATATGTTGGTGATAGAACAAATCGGCGCCACAAGCCTGGTCGAGCTCTTGAAAGACCATTCTACCGATTCGATGTCCTAGTTGATTATGGAGCATTTCGCGATCTTCAGCGCCATCGAATGTTGACTATGGAATGGCAACCGCTCAGCCCGACACATGGATATACAAGACCCGAGCTCGTTGATGCTGCCGGAATGACGCGAGCATTTGATGAGGTAATGGAACGCTCGGCATCACTATATGATGCGCTTCTTGAAGATTTCCCTGATCAGGCCTCCTATGCAGTGAGCTTGGCATACAAAATCCGATTCAATGTGAATATTAATGCTCGATCNGCAATGCATTTAATCGAACTNCGCACCACTCCNCAAGGCCACCCATCCTACCGTGAGGTTGGGCAAGAGATGTACAGACTCATCAAAGAAGAAGCAGGGCATCATCTTGTCGCTGAGATGATGAAATTTGTTGACCTTACAGATGAAACTGACCTTGAACGTCTTGCTAGTGAACGACGAGCTGAACAAAAACGCGGATCTTCTCCCCAATAAATTTTTTAAAAAAAACATCATATTTGACACACATCTCATGTGAGAAAGGCCTATAGTCCCCCTCATAGGGGAAAGGTTTGACAATGTCTGAGGAAACAGAAGAAAAATTTGACGAAGAGGCAAATGATGACCCNTTCGACGGAGATGAACCTGACGACTCAGCCATTGAAGATGTAGAAGATGGTGAAATTTTTGAAACTGACGACGAAATTGTTGATGACGATGACTTCGCTGAAGACGAGGACACCTCAGATGATTCTTCCGATGACGACGATAATGATGACGATGAAGTAGAAGCAGATTTAACAGCCATACTTCAAGAACGAATAACTGCTGACGACGATAAGCAACCAGATGAGAAGCCAGAAGCAAAAACCGAAGACGGTGACGAGGTAAAAGTTGTCGAAAAAAAAGAAGATGAAATTCATTGTCCAAGCTGCTTTCTTCTCGTCAGTCAAACCGCCATCGATAAGGACGAGGAGTGCCCACATTGTGGTGCTCCCGTATAGGGCGCCATAAGTATGAGTGATTCAGCAAGGCTTGCGGTGGATGAGGACCTTTCCTCTTTCATGCATTTACATTCCCTTTCACGCTTAGGAATCGAAGGCCATAAGGGATCGGATCTCTGGATAGAGAGGAAATCCCTTAATTCTAAATCTGAAGATCTCTTTACTCAACTGCTCAGTAACGAAAGATATGGATGCATTTTAGGCCTGTACGAAAATTGTCCTTTCGGATTCCTTATCGCAGAACTTACCGAACTCTACGGAAAAACTTCCGTCGATATTCATGAAGTATTTGTCGAAGCAGACGCACGAAAAGTAGGTATCGGNGAATCTATGATGGAATGTCTAATTGNGTGGGCTAAAGAAANGTCTGCGAAATCTATAACGAGTAGAGCGCTACCAGGTGACAGAGAACTGAAGAATTACTTTGAGCGCTATAAACTAACAGCGAGATTGATCGAAGTGGAGAGAATACTCTAGACGATCTTAGTTGACTGCGAAGTTTGAGAAGAGCTTGGATTTTCTACTCCTAATATTTTCGCAATGGTAGGAATACGCTCAGCCAAGGGTTGAACAGTCGTTTTAAGCTCTTCAGTCAAACGATCAGGGGTTCCATCTGGAACAACTTTGAGTCTTATCGGTGAATAAGCTACAGCTTGAGCGACAACACCCCACCTGTGTGAAGTGGACTCGCTATTTAAAGATCTATTGGCTAATGAGATAAGCCGCTCTGAAAGATCATCAGGTAGCGGTGTTCCGGGTTTCGGGGGGTGCGAACTCAGATTTAATGCTCTAACCGATTTCTCATCAGCAATAGCTTTGTCAATTTCAGAAAGCCACTTCTCATGTTCAGATTGAACCCGTTCTTTCAAAGAAGCTTCGAGTTGAGCTTTAAGTTCTAAATGCTCCTCTGTGCGCGCCCATTNCCCCGAAGCAGCAACTACGGAACGAAAATCTCTAAGGTCAACATCGTTAGCGCCGTGAAATACAGCGTCAGCTCGGTCATGCCATTCCGCAGTTTTTAAATCAGAATTTATCTTTTCTGCATAGCGGATAATTTCAACGTCGAATCCATCAGGAAGTTTCATTTGTTTTAAAGTTTTTCGAAGTTTCGGGATTCCCCCAATAAGAATTTCTCTGGCAAGCTCTTTATGAAGTTCGGGTAGGTCAGCGATGACATTGTTTCGGTGTGTCCGTTTTGCCTTCAATCGTTTACCACGAGGTNCATTTCCTTTGCGCCGCTTATCGTTTACTGATTTGACTGGCTGAGTCTGATTACTTTTCTTATCCTCTGATTTCGATTTCCCCTGTGGTTTTTTGTTTTTAGATTTACGACTTTTGTTTTTTTTGTTGCCACGTTTTTTCTTCACGAGTGATGTGGTAACACCAGTTTTGTCAACACCAGACCCGATCACCTCCAGCGTTTCAGGCAACTTTCGTTCGTCACGTTTAGGCAAAACGCGAAGAATATCTATCCCATCTATTAAAAAATCAGCTTCCACACGAAATGAATCTCCAACTTTGGTATCAGCTGGAAGGATTTCACTGTTAATAGTTCCCTTTGGTTCTCTTGCACCAAGGGCGCGCCAAGTAAACACTTTGGGATCTGCTTTACTAGTTATCTCAATTTCTATACGACTAGACATGCATTAAACACGTTATCCAGAGAACTGGCCATTAAGGACACAGTGAATACCATAAATGAAATCTGCGCAAGATCAAGTAACATGCGGTACTATAAGAAAACGGGGAGCTTGGATACGCCAGGCTGAGAAAGTGGTCTTTCTACCACTGACCCTATACCTGATCTGGATAATGCCAGCGGAGGGAAATACATATGAGAAACAAAACACTCTCTAGAATCGGGATTATAGCGACATGCTTTTTCTTGATAACAATCTGCTTTAGTTGTTCCAATGATGAAGAATCGGAAAGCAGCAAAGAATGCTTTAACAAACCAACCATCTCTCCAATAGAAAAATCGTCTCAATCGAATACTGATCTTTCTGGGACAACTATTGACTTAATAACCTACGATGCCTTTCTTCCACCTGAAGGAGCATTCGAGAGGTTTACAGCCGAAACAGGGGTAACTGTGAATCTCCTCCAAAGTGCTGATACTGGAACTATGGTTTCGCAGTCGGTGCTTACGGCCGGCGACCCTGTCGCTGATGTAATGTTTGGAATCGATAATACGTTTCTCTGTCGTGGGTTAAGGAATAACATTTTCCATCCTTACGAGGCAGCAACTATTGATCAACTTTCTAACGATCTTGTTCTAGATCCTTATCATCGGGTTACGCCAGTCGATTATGGCGATATTTGTGTGAATTATTGGATAGATGAAGTCGGCGAAGAACCGACAACAATCACACAGTTAACATCTTCGGAATATGTGGGGCAATTTGTTACTCAAAATCCTGAAACGTCGGCTCCCGGAATGGGTTTTTTGTTGGCGACGATTGCATATTTTGGACAAGACGACTGGCAGGGTTTCTGGACAGATTTACGCGAGAACAATGTCGTAATCCAATCAGGATGGACTGAGTCTTATTACGGCGACTTTATTGCAGGTGGAGGCGATCGAGCAATCGTTACGAGCTATCTAACTAGCCCAATAGCAGAATTTATCTACGCACCAGAACCACTCGAAAAACCTCCAACAGCAGTAATTGGTGACTCCTGTTTCAGATCTATAGAGTTTGTTGGAGTATTGCGAGGGACCGATGAACCAATAGCTTCTGCGTTGTTGGTCGATTTTCTGACATCAAAATACTTCCAAGAGTTGCTGCCGGAAACAAACTTCGTATTACCAGCCAATACAGAAGCTGTTCTCCCAGAAGTCTTTCAGGAATTCCTCCCAAGCGACGTAACTTCTGCGACTCTCTCCCCTGGACAGATCGATATTTCTCGGGACCAATGGACCGAACAGTGGACTCAAATTGTTTTACGATGACAACTCCCGAAACAATTCGGATTCTGTCGTTCAACGTAAAACAAGCCTAGTAATTTTAACAGGTATTTCACTATTCGGAGTGCTCGGCTTTTTTGCTATTTTCTATTTTGTCCCACTAGGGAAGATCCTTTGGGTTGGGTTATCTCCAGAAAATATTTCAACTGTTTTTGGGACACATACCACATGGAAAATCATATGGTTCACCCTATGGCAAGCTCTAATATCAACAGGTATTTCACTGTGTGTAGGGATCTTTATTGCAAATGTCCTTACAAGGTTTAACTTTCGGGGGAGAGGGGCACTAAATGTGCTTGCAACTATCCCATTCGTTATGCCAACAGTAGTTGTGGCATCTGCCTTTCTTTCTTTAAATAACATCTTTCAGCTTGAGGGAACCTTATTTAATCTTCAAGGAACACCCTTTGGGATAATCGTTGCACATGTATTTTTTAATACAGCGGTAGTTGTTAGGACCCTCGGAGGGTGGTGGGGGCAGTTAACTTTAGACCCAGAATATGCAGCAAGAACTTTAGGAGCGGGGACATTGAGAACATTTTTTCTCGTTACCTTGCCACGTTTGAAACCTGCACTGATAGCGGCAGGGGCATTAACTTTCCTATTTACGTTTACTTCCTTTGGAATCATACTTATTCTTGGATCTCTCAAACAGGGAACTATTGAAACAGAAATATGGAGATATGCGACACAGCGTACTGATATCAATACCGCAGCTGCACTAGGCATCGCGCAATTAATCATCGTGTTACTTATGCTGCTAGTAAATTCTCGTCTTCGAAACAAATATGGTACGTCTGAACTTGGATCACTCGCGATGTCCAACGANAAGATATATGCTTCACGATATAGAAGAATTCGGCTTTACTCCGGTATTGCCTTTACGGTTCTTTTTTTAGGAACTCCATTAGCGTTATTGGTCGAACGGTCACTGAGAAGCCCCAATGGCTNCTCGTTCACTTATTATCGGGAGATCTTCACTGAAAGCCAATCAGGTCGGTTTAGTATCTTTGAAACAAGAACCGCAATTATCAACTCGATTACCTGGGCACTCCTCGCCATGGCCATTGCAACACTACTCGGATATTTGGCAGCGATTCTACTGGCATCGCCTTCGACCAAAATAAGCAAAATAGGAGACGTGCTTTTCTTGCTCCCACTAGGTACATCGGGAGTGCTTCTAGGATTTGGAATCATCGTGACTTTGAATAGCTCCTTTTGGGATATCCGATCTAGTTGGTGGATTATTCCAATAGCGCAAGCAGTTCTAGGAATTGGGTTAGTCGCACGAATAGTGGGGACAGCTCTACGTGACGTTAATCCTGAAATACGAAATGCTGCAAAAGTCCTTGGAGCATCTGATGCAAAGGTGTGGCGGCATGTAGATTTACCCATCATTTCAAGGTCATTAATAGCAGGAGCGTCATTTTCATTTGCAATCGCAATCGGAGAATTCGGAGCTACTGCGTTTCTGGTCCGACCTCAACGACCGACTATCCCAACCACGATCTTTAACTTATTAGGCAGGCCGGGCGCAGCTACATTTGGTCAGGCAATGGCTCTTTGTGTTGTATTAGCTGGTGTAACAGCGATATCGATAAGCCTTCTCGATAGAACCGGGACGGTGATCCGGAATGCCGCATAATGGTCTCATTGTTGAAGGCCTCAATGTATCAATTGACGGACAAAAAATTCTACATGACGTTTTCGTAGACGTTGAACCNGGGAGTATTACAACACTATTGGGCCCAAGCGGGTGTGGGAAAAGTACGCTGCTCAAAGCAATAGTCGGCCTTCTTGAAATCGACGATGGCAATATCAGGTTGAACTCAAATAGCCTGCTATCAGTTCCGGTTCATAAGAGAGGGATAGGGTTAATGTTCCAAAGTCACGCTCTATTTCCACACAAGAACGTAGAACAAAATGTTGCTTTCGGTCTTCAAATGCAGGGGTTAAATGNTGGGCAATATCTAATTAAAGCAACGGAGTTGCTGGAATTAGTGGGTCTATCGGGATTTAACAAACGAAACATTGGATCATTATCTGGAGGTGAAAGGCAACGTGTCGCTCTAGCTCGATCATTAGCACCAAATCCGAATGTTTTGCTCTTGGATGAGCCATTTAACTCCTTAGATAGATCATTACGAACGAACTTGCTTGAAGAAGTACGAAATCTTCTTAAGATGCTAGATATTGCTGCAATCCATGTCACGCATGATTGGAATGAAGCAACACAGATTGCTGACAATCTGTGTTTCATGAATCAAGGGCGGATCATTAGAAATGGGGCTATCGAGGAAATAGTCAGAAACCCGAAATATTCAATTGTGGCTGAATTGATTGGATTAGAAAGCAGCTGGATTCCTGAACTCTATGAAGACAACGGAGTTAAATACTTCGACACACTGTGGGGGAGAAGAGAGACAAATCTGTTTAACGTTAAAAGTATTGCTGCATTGATAAGGCCTGAAAACGTTCATGTAACTCCTGATGGGGTCCAAGCAGAAGTCCTGACAAAAACATCGGTAGCTGGAGAATGGATTTTGAAGTGCAGAGTTGGAACAGATTTCAAGATAGCTGTCAAAACAACGAGTGACCACTCAATAGGGGACACGCTCAGTCTTCATCTGGATGTCGAAGACATCGAGATGTTAGAAATCCACTCGTAGTCAAGCGTTCAATACTTCAGCGATTAGTTCATATGAGCGAAGCCGTTGATTGTGACTATGACAGATAGTTACAAGAAGCAGCTCTTCAGCGCTATATGCATCGGCTATTTCACAAAGCTGAACTTTGACATCTTCTGGGGTCCCAACAACCATAGGACGACTAGGGGATTGAAAGCGTAAATCATTGAATTCTTCATTAACATCTTGAACATTCCTAGTGTTTGGTATTGGACCACGGAGCCCCGAAGATCTCCATACTTCAAGGCTGGACAACATTTGTAGAGCTTCTTCTTCAGTGTCAGCACACAAGACACTGACTCCAACACTTACTGATGGTTCTGGGTGCCGTTCAGAGGGGGAGTAGTGCTGGCGATATAGATCGCAGATAGTTGCTCCATTGCCGTTAATGAAATGTGCCCAGCTTAGAGGGAGCCCACAATGTGCAGCAACACTCGCCGATCCATCGCTTGAAGCTAACAACCATATCTCTGGAAATGAAGGAGTTGAAGGTAAGGCTTCTACTCCAGATAGAGGGCCTGTTGGAATTGTTTGCCCATTTACAAGTTGCCGAAGTGCTAAAACGGATTCAAGATAATTTTCAGAGCCAGATGCGTTTCCTGTTGATTGGAATGCGTATGCGGTTCGAGCATCTGAGCCAGGAGCTCTTCCTAAACCCAGATCAATACGATTCGGGTGTAAGGCTTCAAGAACTTTAAAGTTCTCAGCGACCTTTAATGGCGAATAGTGGCTCAACATTACACCTCCGGAACCAACACGAATCGTTTTGGTGTTCTCGGCTATGTGACCAATCAAAATTTCAGGGCTTGAACCAGCTAGTCCATGCATTCCGTGGTGTTCCGCGACCCAGTAACGGTAGTACCCTAGTTCATCGGCAAGAATGGCGAGCTCAATGGAATTACGAAGAGCTGCTGAAGGGCTAGTGCCTTCGGGTACTGGGCTTTGATCTAATACAGAAAGACGCACAACATATAGTCTCATTAATGCTTGATGAAGTCACATCACGAATGAAAAGTCATTACACGACTATTGAGGATCTTTAGAGCAAAAGCCTTTCGAAGAGCAAATTTATGCTATTGATATTAGATATGAACTACCAGAAGGATAAATATGAAACCTAAACTTTTACATGCCTGGGTTAGTAACCGAGCAAGCGACTTAAGAATGATGGTGTTTGTCTATACGGCAGCAACAATTGGAACTTTATTTCTCATCCGAGATGCGGCTAGCTTTGGTGGCGAAATGCAATTTGCAATTGCTGCAGCTATTGTCTCATTCGGTGTAAATGCTATTGTCTGGTTTGATGGAGCTATCGCTGATATAGGAGCGAGTACATCATCTATGGATGATGATCTAGCTAACTCAGAAATGGGTAAGAATTTTCAGAAAGCCCCGTTCATTATGTTTCGGCTCATGGCTTTAGCAATAGTAGGTGTGAACTCTGTAGCACAGATATTGGCCCTGTATGCCTAAATAGATGTTAGATAATGCTGTAGAGGGAACTGGTACAGATTTTATAGAACCGCCGGAAATACACGTTATGTAAAGTAAATATGTAATTACCCCTCTAATTACTGATTAGTTCGACTAAACACTTCGTTCTTGTTAACTTTATTTTCAGAAATTATTTACTTCAAAGTCACTTTACAATTAATAGACATAGTAGAAGGAGCTAACGTGCTTGGCGATAAATGGATAACTGATCGAACCCCAACTGAAAAATTCCCGCACTATACGAGAGCAAATGGTGCTGACGTTTTAGCTGACCCCGTAACACCTCTTGGGTGGACATGGTCATGGGAATCTGGTGTTGTTTTAGGGTGCCGTGATGGATTTGTATCATACGGCGTATTCGATGCGGATGAATATGGCGACCCACCTGAATCGTTCGGTTTGTTTGGAGGATACTTTTATAATTGCTTAACTCAAGCACGAATGATGGGCGTGCGTCAACCAGGGGCAACGCCTGAGATGGTTGATGACGCTTACTTCGATGCACACCCTGATGTCCCGCCATATGAGGCTGAGGATTGGCACGAAAGTGAAGTTCACTCCCAACGTCTTGAAAAAAATGCTGAATATCTACTCGGTACTGATTCTCATCCCCCTATAGAGGAATTGAAGATCCTGGCACAGGAACTTCGAGATAGTAGACCCGATCTGACCTCTCTTACTTTGTCTGAGCTTGTAGCTCGTGCACGTGAAATGCAATATCCTACGAGACAAATCTTTGATCAGCATGTTATGGCATCATTGGCTGCTTCCAATGGCCCTGCAATTCTGACTGGCCTTCTTGCTGAGATTGGACGTGAGGCAGATGTTGTAAAACTTGTAACCGGGATTGGCAACGTAGATTCTGCTGAAATCGGTCGTGAACTCTGGTCATTATCTCGGATGATTCGCGATTCGGAATATATGAGTACTCACTTTGATGAGGCGTCGCCGAATATCGATAGAGATCTGCTAAGCGACGAATTTAACGCGAGCCTAGATGAATTTCTTCATCGTCATGGCTCTCGCGGGCCAAATGAATGGGACCCAGGGTCTGATACTTACGAATCTAACATCTCGTTAACCTATAGCCAGCTCGATTTGATTCGGAAACAAGATAATTCTGCCGACCCACTGGTTGCATTCGAGAGAAATGCATCGGAGAGAGATCAACTTCGAACAGAATTTGAAGAGATGTTTACTGGTAACGAAGAAGCTCTTGCAATGTTCGCAGTTGGAATGAAGGCTGGAGAATTGTGGATGGCTCTTCGTGAGCGAAATAAATGTAGTGCCGTAAAGCCGATTCATGAAGTGCGAATGTGTTTCAATGAGATAGCTGATCGAATGGTTGAAGAAGGACACCTCGATAGCAGGAAACAGATATATATGCTCTTAGAAGACGAGGTTGACAGTTATATCAAAGACCCTTCTTCATATTCTGATTTGCTCCGAGAAAGGGAAGCTGATTACAAATTGTTATTTGACTTAGACCCTCCATTTATTGTGAATACCGTTTGCCCACCTCTCAGCGAATGGCCTAGGAAATCGGACATCAAGTACTCCCCTGTCACCGTTGGTGAGGTAATGAACGGAAATGGGTGTTCTCCGGGGTCTTACACGGGCAAAGCTAAGGTAATTCTTGATGCGAGTGATCCAAGCGCTCTTGAACCCGGAGAGATTCTAGTAACATTTAACACAGATCCTGCTTGGACACCGCTATTTCTGGCTGCCGGCGCGGTTGTTGTGGACTTGGGCGCAATCGGAAGCCATGCAAGTATAGTGAGCCGCGAGCTTGGTATTCCTTGTGTTGCATCAGCAACTGATGCAAGTAAACGGATACCTAACGGAGCAACAATAACAGTTGATGGAGCTAAAGGTACTGTAACTATTATTGAGATGCCCTAGGCAACTGAAACTTTGTCTCTTTCTGCAGGTACTTCTAGTACATCGCGAGGTAAAGACAAGTTAATTCTAGCTGCACTGTTGGCTGGATTTATCGGCGGTTGGGATGCTTCATCGTCGTTCTTTATCTTTCCTGATATTAGAGAGACCATTGCAAACGGAAATGGTGCTAATGCTTCATGGGTATTATCTACACCAAATATTGTTGGAGCGGCGTTGCTATTGCAATCAGGACGGCTGACCGATAAATACGGTCCTGAGCGCCTGTATAGATTTGGAGTCTATTCCTATATTGTTGGTGTAACCCTTTCAACTATTGCTCCTACATTATGGACTTTGGTAGGTTCCAGAGTGATTTCTGCTTCAAGCCAAGCAATTATGGGACCTGCNGCAATTGCGGTTGTATTGTCGAATACTCCGGATGATAAAAGAAATGAAGCTGTAGGAAGGTGGGGTTTCTACACAGCAGTTGCTGGAGCTCTCTCCCCTATTGCTATGTCTCAATTAATTGACATCTTCTCATGGAGGGCCCTATTTGCGCTGCAAATTCCCATTGGGTTTTTTGTAGCGCTTCTGCTGGTCGGTTCGGCTAAAGGGTCAAGTAGTAAACCTGATCCTAAGGTGGAGATACGATTCTTTGATTCGTTTCTCACCGTAGTTAGCCTGACAGCACTGATTTTGCCGATAGTAAAGGCCGAATCTTGGGGGTGGACTTCATTTCGGACGGTGGGTCTGCTTCTCTTTTCTGCTCTTCTATTATTGGTATTGGTCTCTCGATCAGGTGATTCACCATCTTCTCCTATACAAACGAAACTTCTTAAGAAACGAGGATTTTTTCTGTCATCTTTGATGTCACTTACTGCTGGTGTAGCTTTTTATGCACATTGGTTGGGATTGATATTGTTTCTAACTGAAATTTGGGGATACAGCTTAGTAAAAGCAGGACTTCTTCTAACAATAATGCCGGGAACTATGAGTCTTCTGTCTATTTATGCAGGCCAACTGTCGGATCGTTTTGGTGAGCGTATTGTGATGATTCCTGGAATATTTCTATACTCAGTTCTCTATATAGTCTTTTGGCAATTCTCCGATACTTCGGAGAATTTATACTTGCTAATTCCTGCTCTTATCGCTTCTGGGATAGGAATGGCCGGTGTTTGGCCGACTTTAACTTCACTTGGAGCGGATGGAATAAATGAAAATTTACTAGGTAGTGCAACTGCTATGATCCACACATTTCAAAGAATTGGTGGTGCACTAGGTATAGCTATTGTTTTAGCTGTTGTTGGCGAAGGAACTGGGATTGATAGCTTTGATGCGCACAGATCTGGGATCTTAGTAATAGCTGTTGGTGGTGTAGCGACATTTCTATGCTCTATTTTTCTAGATAGGAAGAGCTAGCCGACTTATAGCCGTTGGAGAATTTCTTGGGTTACCGTCGCTATGTAGTTTCCATCTCTTGAGTAAATAGCTCCTGTGGCTAAACCTCGATTTCCCATATGGGCCAAACCTACATGATGATGAAAATGCCACTCATACGGATTAGTTGTTTGATGAAACCAAACCGCATGATCCAAGCTTGCNCTGAAAAATGTTGGTGGATTCTCAGTGTCCCATATTCCATCAAATTTTGGATGAAGTCTCACAGCAGCATCAAATGGGGCGTCATCGCTAGCATAAACAAGTCCGAGTTCACCGATTCGATCATTGTCTGGCATATCCCCATTTAAACGTATCCAAACACCATGGCCGTTCTCCAAAACTCCATCGGGAATGACTTTACGCTCCATGATTGGAGTCCAGTTGTCAGACTGTAGCTCATCCGGTGGAGGAAGATGCCTTGGGATAGAGCATTCTTGTATCATTGGCCCATTTTCGGCTATCTGGAATGACGCAGATAGGTTTAATATTGCTCCGGATGTTTGTCGTGCAACGACTCTACGAGTTATAAATGATCGGCCGTTACGAATTCTGTCGACTTCAAATTCTATAATTTCTTCGCTAGAACCCCCTCGAATGAAGTAGGCATGCACTGAATGCACCCTGTACTCGACGTCTACGGTCTGGATTGCTGCGTTAAGTGCTTGTGCAACCACTTGTCCACCATAAACTCTACCCCAAACGTATTTTGGGCTAACAGCAGTGAATGTATCTTCAGAAACTTTATGAAGATTAACCAGCTCTTCAAATGAAACAATCTCGTCGGGAGAATTCACTAGGTGATCCTACACGGGTTTACGCATGTTTATTGCTCGTACTAATCTTTTACTATGCAAAAGACATATATTATAACTGGTTCTTCAAGTGGGCTCGGTGCCTCGATTGTCAAGTCATTACGCGATAAAGGCAGCAATGTGATTGGCATAGATCGAAAGCAAGACGCAGAAATTATTGCTGACCTATCAAATGAGAAGGGAGTAAGTGAAGCATTAGATCATGCGTTCTCTATGTGCCCAAACCCTGCAGGTGTGGTCTCAAATGCGGGNGTGAGCCCATTGCACAATAATCCCTATGAAATATTAGAAGTTAATTGGTTCTCGNCTCATCATGTCCTCGATGCAAGTTTGAATTATTTAGCTGAGACATCTGGCTCTTCAGCTGTAGCTATTTCGTCCATCGGTGCTGCTGTAGGCGGAGACGAGCAGCTTATTGCANCGCTACTTTCAGGTAATCGTGAAAACGCGTATNCATTGTTAAAATCGCTACTTGATAATGACCCTACTATTGCCGGAATAGTTGCCTATAGCAGTTGTAAATCGGCTCTAGCTATTCACGTTNGACGTAATGCACAAGTTTGGGGATCTTGCGGAGTGCGATGCAATGTTGTGGCGCCAGGCAAAATGGACACAGCTATGCTGGACGGCCTTTTAGCGGATCCAATCTTGTCTCCGGGAGTAAGTAATCTGCCGTCAGGAATTACGTCAACTGCNCAACCTCAGCAGATCGCTGATGTTGTTGAGTTTCTCCTCGGGCCATCTTCGTCATTTATCCATGGCCAAGTGATTTATGTAGATGGTGGGACTGAAGCAATCCTTAGACCTGATTTAGTTTAACTTTTACGCAAATTCCACCACTTCGATGCGAACTGGGTGAACAATAGTCAGATGGCCTTACAACCTTCGAAGCTATCTGAATTAGACTCCGATATTCTTGATAAATTACCACTTGAAATTCGCGACNAGATATTCGCAGGTGAAATAGACAAACTACCTGACAATGTTATAGATACAATTCCGACCTCAATATCGAATCAAATTCCCCCATCGCTCATCGAAGCGGCCAATGCAAATCCGACCTTAACTCTTATCTTGGTTATTGCAGGGACTCTAGGTATCATCGGATTCCTATACGGAGTCATGAAGAGCGGAATGAAATCTGCGTTCTTCTTTGGTGCGATTGCAGTCGCTGCTTGGACATATTATGCGATTTTATGATCAACGCTGAGGTGAACCCGCACCTAATCCACCATCAATACTTATAATTTGGCCGCTCACGTAACTCGCCGACTCAGATAAGAGAAATGCGATAGCTTCTGCTACGTCGTTTGGCTGGCCGACTCTTCCAAGTGGTACGGCTTTTGCGCGTAGCTGACCTGCTTCGCCTCGATAATTTTCGCTAGTTCCTTCTGTAATGATCAGTCCTGGAGCAACAGCATTTACGCGAATAGGTGCAAGCTCAACCGCCCATTGCTTTGTTAGCGTTTCAATCGCTGATTTTGAGGCAGCATACAGCCCAAGACCTGGCGAATTAGTTTGTGCAGCTAAAGAAGAAACATTTACGATTGCGCCCTGTTCCGAATTTCTCAACAGCGGTAAAGCGTATTTTGTACATAAGACCGTTCCAAGCACATTTACATTCATGACATTTGTTTGATCAGACACTGACATCGATTCAATGTGTTGCGGTACCCAAATACCAGCATTATTTACAAGCGCGTCTAATTTAGGAAGAGAATTAAAGAAGCTTTGAATACTGTTATGGTCGGTGATGTCAGCAAAAAAGAAATTACAGCCTAAAGTAGATGCTGCATTTCTCAACGAATCTTTATTTCTATCTAATAGAGTGACTTCCCATCCGTTTTCGATGAGTGAATCTGCTGTCGCATACCCTAACCCTTGAGCTCCGCCGGTAACTAGAGCGTGCATCTAGCATCCAATATCATTTATTTTTTCTATTTTCGAATATTTGACGGAGTAGCCAGAAACGGAAGAACCTAGTTAAGGAATATCTAAGAAATATAGCTGCTCCAGCGATAGTGACTGCGATGCCTGCTATCGCAAGAATAATATGTTCATTATGCTCAAGATCATCAATAGCTAAATCTCCACTGTCTTGTGCTCCCGCTACAAAGTAAGCGATAAGGGATAAGACGATCCCTGCGATCATCAATGCCCCACCTAGAAATTGGTATATTTTTTCACGATCAGAGGACCCTGACTTTATCTTAAGCCTGTCTATTTCATTTTTGAATTCTTCTATTCGTTCGTTTTCCATGATTTTCTTTCTATTTATGGACAATAGGGCAATAACGATTATCCAAGGTAGGCATGTTTTAATTCCCTGCGGATATTCGTAGGACTCCCTTCGCTTACTAGTTTTCCATTTACTAGTATTCCAGCATTATCGGCTATTTCTAAAACAGTTCCAGCAAATTGTTCTACAACGAGAACAGCTACCCCATCCTCAGCTATTCGAGCCACTATTTCGTAAAGTTCCTTTACTATCAGAGGCGCTAAGCCCATTGATAATTCATCTAAAAGTAAAATTGCGGGGTTGGTTCCTAGAGCACGAGATATCGCCAACATTTGCTGTTCCCCACCGGATAGTGTTCCCGCAGTTTGATTTTGACGGAAAGAAAGCTGAGGAAAGCGATGATAGGTAGTGTCTTCTATATGGCTAAAGGAGACACCAGAATTGGCCATCATGACTAAGTTCTCCTTCACTGTCAAATTAGGAAAAATTCCTTTGCCTTCCGGTATCGTACAAATCCCTGCCCGTACAAGTGAACTTGGATCGGATCCTGTCATTACTCGATCACCGATAATAACTTCTCCAGAGTTTGGATTTATTTGTCCTGAGCACACCTTGAGAGTCGTGGATTTACCTCCCCCATTTGGTCCAAGAAGGGCATATATAGAACCAGAAGCAATTGAAATGGTAAGAGAATGCAATACCGTTATATCTCCATAGCCGGCAGTTATGTTCCGAAGTGACAGCAGATTATTCATGAATAATCCGTACCTAAATATGCTTCTAACACTGCCTCATGTTCTTGTATTTCCTCCGGCGTACCCTGAGCAATTAAACTTCCGAAATCTAAAACATGGACTAAGTCACATGTCGACATAACTAAACTCATGTCGTGCTCAACTAGAAATATTGATATTCCAGCCTCGGGAAGTTTTCGAATGACACTTCCAAGGTGATTTGTCTCTTCTTCATTTAAACCCGATGCAGGCTCATCTAGTAGAAGCAACTTAGGGGAAAGTGTGAGAGATCGAGCAAGCTCTACTAGTCGAGCTTGGCCAGTTGGAATTTCACTAACCATTCTGTTCCGGACTTTATCTAATCCGGTAATCTCAATCACCCTTTCCAATTCTTCGGTTATATCAAAGACGCTGCTAGTGGTGATCCCAGACCATTGCATTTTGATTTCTACTGACACTCGAATGTTGTCATAAACAGAGAGACTGTTAAATAACTCGAGACGTTGAAAAGTTCGTCCCAATCCTATTCTGGCTCGCTTGAATGGGGGCAATTCAGTGATACGCTTTTCGTCGAAATAGACCGATCCTTTTACGGGTTTAAGCAATCCGCTTACAACATTAAACAGCGTTGTTTTGCCCGCGCCATTAGGTCCGATCAATCCTGTAACGGATCCTCTAGGTATTTGGAGTGAAACTTTATTAACCGCTATGTGGCCTCCAAACATAACTGAAATACCGTCAACGGATAGTATGCGTGTCATCTAATCGCCCTTCTTGTCACTGTGTGGCATAGGAAGGTTTAATTCGAGTTGAGTATTAAGGTCCGCAATTAACTCATCGTTAAACGGATATTCTATTCCTGCCATTTCAAGTGGAATAGCTGTTTTATCGCTTGATCTATGCCTCTTCGCATCTCCCACAACTGGCATAATAAAAAGAATTGACAATGAAATTAAAAGGAAAATCCAACCATTGTAGATATTCGCTAAGCGGAGGGCCCAGGCTGTAATAATGCATGAGGTACCAACCACAACAATGAACCAATTATCCCTTCTGCGAAGTATACGAAAGCCATCAAAAATTTCGCTAGCAATGCCATTCGGGTTCTTCCCCAGTCCTATTCCTGCGAGTGCTGGTCCTAGTAACAAGAAAAAGTCTTGCATTACAGTAAATAGCCAGCTGAAGCTTCCCCAATCACTAGCCAGTTTTCCCCAAAAATCTCCCATGACAATAAATGCACAAGCATAAACAATTCCTCCAATCAGCGCTCCACTGATATAGCCGATTCCGCCTACGACTGTAAGCATAAAAAGGGCAAGACCTTCCCAAATAGTAAATGGGTAGTCCTCTTGTATCGTCCTCAAATTTGAAGCATGAAGAGCACCTCCAAATCCTGCGATTGCTGCAGCTAATGTAAACACCGAAAGCTTTAATTGTCTTATGTTCATTCCTAGGGTTGCGCAGGCGGCTGGACTGTCTTTCATAGCTGCAAGTTGTCTCCCATAGGAACTTCGTCTCAACTTAACGAGTCCGACAGCGAGTAATGAGAAGATCGCTGTAACGAATATAAGCATTGCTGATTGGTGCTGAACAAAATCAATACCGAGAAACGCCGGTCTAGGTATATTGAGAGCACCATTGTTAAAGAGATTGATCGTTATATCTTGTGAATCGCCAATAAATGGTATGTCGAAACTTAGGCTTTGCCTCTGCTTGTAAACCATTTTGTCTACAAAAATTGCGAAAGCAAATGTAGCTAAACCTAAATATAAACCTCTAAGTCTTAAAGCTGGCAAAGCAACTAATACTCCGACGGAACCAGAAATCAATGCAGCTACTACCAATCCAGTCAGTGACATACTTTCACGGCTTGCTATTCCACTGCCAGTTGTTTGGTCAAAAAACGCTACTAAGATAAATACGACAAGTGCGAATGCGGCAATTGCAGCCAGTAACCGTTTCCCGACATAACCAAAAGTCGGGAAAATTAAAACACCAAGTACTACTGCTAGTAGTACAGCAAGCGTCGCAAATCCTGCTCCAGTTTCGACGGTTGAACCTACGTCAAATTGGAATGCTGCAATCGCTCCTATTCCTGCAAAAGCTAATGGGGCTAAGTTAATTTCCCCTGCGTATCCTGTAAGAAGAACCATGGATAACCCGATGATTCCCATAGTGATACCACGAGTTAACAGCGCTTCCCACTTGCTGGTAATAATTAAACTCAATCCGGATACAACAGCTAAGAAAACAAGACTCCACAGGACAGCAGATTTACCGGAAGAAATACTAAATCGTTCTCGGGTATTTACTATTGAATTCCCTCGTAAGCGTTCTTGCGGCAATAAAAGCAATATAACAAAAAGTATAAGAATCGGAAGCGTTGTTCTCAATTCAGATAACCATGGCCATTTACGTCCAGTTCCCGAAATCCAATTCCAATAAGATACCGATACTCCAATAATAAGTCCGCCGATGAATGTAAGTGGCAGATTTCTTAGTCGTCCAAATATCGCGGCAGCATATGCGTTGACAACCAATAATGTCAGAGCAAGAACACCTAACCCACCTAGTAAAGGAGAAATTAATATGCCTGCAACTGCGGCCATCATTGCACCAATTGCCCAACTCAATAAAGCAGCTCGATCAGGCCTTCCACCATTCAACTTAACTAACTCGGTATTATCAACCACTGCTCGCATCAATACACCTGTTCTAGTATTGAACAAGAGAAACCTAAGAGCGATAGCTAAGGAAATAGCTACTATAACGATAATCGTTTGATGCCATGTAATGAATGCATCACCGATTGACCATTTTGCGTTTCTCCCAAAGAAAGGTTTAGGTATCCGCTGTTCAGCACCTTGCCATACCCAATTAGTCAATCCAATAAACCCAAGCATTACTGCTATGGGAATCACTAATTTGGTTGTTTCACTAGTTCCTTCTAGCCCCCGCATAACAAGAACTTGAAGTAGAATTCCAACGACAGGAGCAACCACTAGCAGAACGAAAAGTAAAGCAATTGGTGCGGGCCATTGACCACCCCAGCCCTCATCCCATCTAAGCTGCCAATATATAAATGCAGAAAACATGCCTATAGCGCCATGGGCAAAATTAAATATCCCAGATGTTGTGTAGGTTACAACTAAACCAGCAGAAGCAATAGAGTAAATGGCTCCTGTCGCTAAGCCAATTACCGTGAAAGTAATAAACTCAGCCATAAGACATCCACCTAAAAATTAGTCAGTGAATTGATGCGAAACTCGATTTTCATCTAACTTGGCTTGTTCACTCCACTCAGTCGTAAAGGAAGCTGACCAGTCATCATCACAAGCAAAGGTTCCGACCTCTTCTGGAAACACTCGAACGTAGCTGTCATCTACTAGTTCCAAAACTAATCCACACGGCGGTGTTTCATTTACCCCAGGATCGCTTGGTACATGCAACCCTCCACCTGTCCACAAGTCGATAGCTGCCGCTTCTTGCAGCACGCATTCGCGAGTAAGCTCTGATGCACAAGCCTTTGCTGCAGTAGCCCACAACATAAATGCTGATGCTGTTTGCATTCCCAAGAGAGCTACTTCACCTCCAGTAGATTCCATAATAGTTAGATAGTCGTCTACGGCTTTGGATGAAGTCCGCTCTTCAAACGGCACGTATGCACTTCGAATATAGGTCTTGTCCATAACCCCGTCATTATTTGCTCGTCGGCAGCTATCTTCATAGAAATTTGGATCAACTGAGTAGATCGCTTCGTAATCATTTACGGCAGCTGCAGCTCGGAAAGCTTGGTAATTCGGTAAGCATGTCCCAGTGAAATACACATGCTTAACTCCGGCTTCTTTCAACGAAAGGACAAATGGAGTCCAATCATCTTCACCGTTTATGTTGTATTCAAGATTGATATCGAACTCGAATCCTATCTGGGGATAAGAAGCTAGCACTTTATCCTTATTTTCAATAGTGGCTCCAAAATTTCCAAACATTGTTCCAGACGATGTAACAGTGTCGGGATAATTCTCAAGAATCCATGAAGCAATAGACAGCGACATTCTGTCTGCAGGATTTGGAACTGGTTGGATCATCCATGGTCCATGAGCTGCGGCCGCAGAAACTGTCCATGCTGGGATATGCGGTAGTTCGCATTGAACTCGAGTTTCTTCTCCAAACCCGTCTACAGCGAAACCTTCACCGACCATCATAAACATTCTCGGGCAAGCATCGAGCCACACTGATGAGACTTCAAATATTTTTGCATCGTATAACTCGACTTCTATTTGTCTTCCGAGAATTCCTCCTAAGTCATTGCAGGTATTTACAAATGCATCAATAGTGTCAGTTTGAGTAACATTTAGGCCCAAAGATCCAACAAACCCTCGATCATCTCCCCCGCCGATTAAAATCAAATCATCAGTGACACCTTGATCAGTGCTTCCTGATGCATCTCCAGGGCCACACGGCCATGGCAAATCTCCAAATGTAGGGCCTTCCGGCTCTGAGAGAGGTTGCTCATCTGTTCCTTCATTTGCATTACTTGAAGAATCGTGGCTTGTTTCTTCTTGTGGTACTTCAGGAGTGTTATCGCTCGAAGATGTTTCGCTAGCTTCTTCTGAATTCGAAGATTGGGTACCGTTAGAATCCGATGATTCATTGCCTGATGTTCTGCTGCTTCCCCCGCAAGCACCGATGAACAGTGCTAGCAATATCAAAGGTGATATAAGCCTTACCCAACTTCGCATGAACCCCCCTGTTCACAGTAATACTGAACGTACAATACACGGGTTTCTTACTTAGGTCAGATCTAAGGAGGCGAATACTCTGAAATGTTAATCGCCTCTACGGCCATCTAGAAATTCTTGACGCGCTCGATCGCCCTCACCGGCAAGATTTAATTGGAAAGTAAACCCTTGTTCAAACCGGTAGCTCCGAACCACGTCTTGAGTGTCGATTCCTATTGCAGAACGTTTCGCTGCACGTATCGTTAGCCCTGGTTTGTTCGCTATTCTCTCTGCAAGATCATAAGCTGTCGAAACCAATTTCTCACTTTCAACAACTTTGTATACAGTCCCGTAACTATAGAGTTCTTCGGCTATTGCATTCTCACAGGTGTATAGCATTTGTCGAGCTCTTTGTCGGGGGACAAGTCGTTCAAGATGGGTAAGCGCGCCTAAAGCACCGTTATCGACTTCAGGTAGACCAAACTCGACTCCAGCACTTGCTATAACAATGTCGGAACACCCTGCTATGCCAATTCCTGTTCCTAAACAGTAGCCATTTACAGCCGCTATAACGGGAACTTCACATTCATAAATAGATCGAAATGCCTGATAGCAAGCTTCGTTGATCTCCAAAATTCCTTGATGGTCATCCATGCCTTGAAGCTCTTTTATATCGACACCTGCACAAAATCCTTTGCCCGTAGCTGTGATAATCACTACAGATATTTCAAGGCGGTTTCGAATAGAGTCACAAATGTTTGAGATCTCAAATGTATCGGGAATATTGAGTGCGTTAACAGGAGGATTATCCATAGTAATTTCAAGAACACCATTATCATGAGTCACTGTTCGTATTGCCATATCATCTCCTCGCTATTACAGCACTTCCATGGCCAAACATTCCGTAATTGATGGATAGTGCGACCTTAGCGCCTTTTACCTGCCGGTTACCGGCCTCACCACGAAGTTGCCACGTTAACTCACATACTTGAGCTATAGCCTGAGCAGGAATAGATTCCCCAAATGCTCCAAGACCACCTGAAGGATTTACCGGGATTTTACCTCCGATGGATGTATCCCCGTTGTGTAAAAGATCTCGAGCCTCACCCGGATTACACAACCCAATATGCTCATACCAATCTAATTCGTAGGCTGAACTAAGGTCGTAAACTTCCGCAAAATCTAAATCATTAGGAGTTATTCCTGCTTCACGATATGCATGTTGAGCAATGTCATTCTTAAATGTATGATTCTGATCTCCACTTTTGGCCCACGAATCAGAGGCAAAGTAAGGCATATCAATTACTGCGTTGGGGTAGGTCGGTCCAATCGTTGATATTCCGGAAATACGAACGGGATCTTTAATTCCCTTTTTAAGGGCATATTCAAGGCTTGAAACAACCAGAGCTGCTCCCCCATCACTAGTCGTGCATATTTCTAAAAGCCTAAGAGGATCGGCAACAATGGGAGATGCTTCGACGTCCTCTTTGGTAAATGTCTTCGCAAATCTTGCATTTGGATTTTGGGATCCGTGAATTGAATTTTTAACTTTGACTGCTGCAAAATCATCCTGTGTGTCGCCATAGAGAGCCATTCGTCGTCGAGCAAATAGACCAAAATAAGCCGGATTAGATAGACCCATTAAGCGAAATCGAAGCCAATCAACATCACTTGGTCTGTCACCTGGAACTGGAGCGAACATGCCTTTAGGAACTTGATCAGACCCAACCACAAGTGCAACATCACATACTCCTGCAAGAATGTGAGAGCTAGCGATCGACAACGCCGTGACTCCAGAAGCACATGCCGCATAACTAGATGCAAGCTGGCATCCTTGGAAACCTAAAGCATTTGCAAATGTAGAGGCTGAGACCCATCCGGGATAACCATTTCTTACCGTATTTGCTCCCGAAAGAAATTCAATTTCATTCCATGAGACTGAAGCATCTCTTAATGCTTCTTTAGCAGCCTCCACTCCAATATCGACGAAAGATTTCCCTGGAAACTTACCCCATGGGTGCATCCCAGCCCCAATAACAGCAATTTCCCCTACAGTCATACTGCTACCCCAGTTAGTGGTTCCCATTTCCAAACAATGTACTCGTTGTCCTCATCTTCGTATAGAACATCCAATACTAGTTTGACTTCCATGCCAACATTCATATCTGATATTTGTATACCTGGCATCATTTGGCCGCAGATTACAAGATTTTCTTTCTCTAAATGCACCGCTGCTATTACAAAAGGCTCAAATGGTTCACTATTAATTAGAAATGGGAGCGCAGGTGGATAATCCGCAGATGTATAGCTCCATACTTTTCCCGCTGAGCTTAACAGAACTTCCTCTCGTCTCTCATCGTTGACCGAAGCAGGGTCGTTACCACCTAAGTCTTTAGGAAAATAAAAACTTCCGGTGGTGAGTGCTTTCCCTCCGATCAATGATGGGTTATCGAAATCCATAGTAAACATTCCATCAACAGCTGGAACACGATTCTTTACCATAGGGCTATTCTAGAGGAAAGTCGGTCAGGTTTGTTGCGACTAAATAGCCTCTGTATCTATAAGATTAGAGAGTGAATATTGAAACATTACTCGTAACGGATCTAGATGGGACTTTATGGGATGGCGAAGAAGAATGCCACCAGGATTCTCTCTCAGCTATTGACAAGGTTCGAGACTCGGGAACCCACTTGTTGATTGCAACAGGAAGAAGACTCCGAAGCGTCCGCCAACCATTTCTCAAGTATGGGATTACAGAGGAAACTGTCCTGCTTAATGGATCTATCGGGTACGACTTTAAAAATGAATCTAATTTTTATAAACGACAATTCGCCAATGAAAATGAAGCCCGCATTAAAGAAATATTTACAACCTGTGGACTTTCACCTTGCTTTTATGCTGACGATAGTTTTGTTTACGCTTCTTCTCCTTCAACAAGCCAAGGTCATATTGATGCGATTGGGGAAGATCTAATCCTGATGAATCAGCCTAATGACTTTCCACTGGACAGACATATCTTAAGTTTCTGTTTACTAGGTGTTGAAAAATCAAGACTTGAAGAAGCAGAGCAGTTGATTTCATCGGAATCATTAGGAAGTGTGGCTTATTATCGGGATCGTTTATTTGGAGAATATTCCTTAATGGTTCAGCCTCCAAATACTTCGAAATGGATAGGAGTAGAATTATGGTGCGAGCATTATGGTGTCTCACCGGCAAGAATCGTTGCTGTTGGAGATGCAGGAAATGACTTCGAATTGTTGACTGGGGCCGATTTTTCCGTCGCAATAGAAGATTCTGAGCAATTCCTACTTGACGTTGCTGATGCAACAATTCCCCCTCCTTCTAAAGGAGGTTGGGCGCAGATTCTCGATTATTTGTAATATCTAGACGTCAGCCGCCTGATCCGCTAGCCATTCTTTTTTAATTTCTCGCCAGGCTTCATCGGTATGATCTCTTCGCCAATACGGAGAAATTGACGACGACGCCGGATCAACAGCGTATTCAGAGAGCAGGTACTTGCGGAGCGCTCTTACCTCACCGGCTTCTCCATGAACAAAGACATCGAAACTCCCATTTTTGAATTCATACTCCTTGAGCGCTTCCAGTAATGCGTTTGTGGGATTAATAGCGGATTCTCTGTGGAGCCAACAAAACTCAACTTGTGCTTCGGTATCGACATTAACTTCATGTGATTTGCTATCCACGAGAACAAAGACAGTGCATTTAGATTCCGAACTTAGGCTCTCTAATGAGGCGCTAATAGCGGGAAGAGCGGTTTCATCACCGGCAAACAGATGCCAATCAACATCTGGGTTAGGGCGATAACTGCCGCTTGGGCCTTTAAATTGTAATCTATCTCCTGGCTGGGCACGTTGAGCCCAAGGTCCGGCATATCCAGCTTGACCATGCACAACAAAGTCAACTGTTAGTTGACGATTAGTATCATCCCATTTGCGCACAGTGACTCTCCTCGGCCGTGGTCTTAACCCATCACCTAGGCTACGAACTTCGGCCAAGTCAAAAGGAACTAAGTAATCGGCACTCTCCGGTAGGAAGTATCCATTTATGTATTGATCTGTAAAGAGTGTGGATTCAAAATTCTTCAGTTCTCCCCCAAAGAAGACTATCCGAATTAAACCTGGAGTAAGTCGCTCGACACTCTGAACTTCTGCATACATTGTTCACCCTTTATCGTTCAACGTAGTGTAGTGATCAAGACAGGCGTTGGCCTATTTCTAACCATCGAGATGATGTCTATCTGACAGAGGTTATTGCTCATATGATTTCATCTTGCAGGCTGAACCGAATACGATACTGTAGGCACGGGACTCTAACGGAGGAGTATGTCACTTTCTTCATGGGACGATTTTCCCATACACCAGACATCAGAATATATTCGGCATCCAGCTACAAGCGATCGAAACTTCTACGACCGTTATTATTTTAACCTTCATGGTTCCAATGATGAGGTAATGGCGATATTTGGCTTAGGGCAATATCCAAATCTTGGAGTTACAGATGCATTCTTAGCTATTGGAACTGCTGAGAAACATCGGGTAATTCGTGGATCTCGACCTATCGGTGATCGTTCGAATCTTCAGGTAGGTCCGATAGGGATAGAGATTATTGACCCATTAAAGAAAGTGAAGGTCACGTGCGATGATAATGAGTGGGGCATCAGAATGGATGTTACATGGGAAGCATCACAACGGGCATTGGAAGAGCCTAGGCAGTATTTGAGACGTGAAGGCAAAGTCGTCTTTGATACACAACGTTTCGCGCAATTAGGACGTTGGACCGGATCGCTAGAAATCCCCGACAATAAATGGGAAATTACACCTGATAGATGGGGAGGGAGTCGCGATAGGTCTTGGGGAATCCGACCCGTTGGTGAGAGAGAACCTGACGGTATTAGAAATGCTGTCTCAGTGATGGAAGGTTTGTGGAATTACTTTCCAGTTGATTTTGGAGATCACGCGATTGTTTACATGTTGCAAGAGACCAACAATGGGGTTCGCGAACTCGAAGAGGCGATGCGAGTATGGTCCGATCCAGAAAAAGACTATGAATGGCTTGGGAAACCTGAATATGACCATCAAAGGATACCAGGTACCCGAATGTTGAGTGGATCAACAATCACATTCTCTGATTCGAACATAGTAATGAGATGCACTCCCCTTCTTGCGAACTATGTAGCTATAGGAACTGGATATGGTATCGAGGATGATTGGAGACACGGGATGTATCAAGGGCCTGATCTCGTTGTTCAAGGACT
>PAZD01000020.1 GCA_002715405.1 Acidimicrobiaceae bacterium | reverse complement strand
TCGAAAAGCTCCGCCGAGATGCCCATTTGATCTGGGCCGGAGACTCTCACTAGAACCGTTTGCATGTTCGCCACCCTCTGACATTACCCAGATAACGGCCGCTGGCGGTGACAGAATACAAGAACTATAGGGATTTCTTCTTTTGAGGAATCGTAATATGACAAACAGATGAACTTCTAGGAAATTGTAAAATTTCTCAGTAGATTGTTCCCAACTACCGCCTTGATGGAGATTGACCATTAAAAAAAATATTGGCGGTATGGGAGGAAAATAAATGATCAAGAAGAGTAGAATTCTTCAACTTCTTGCTGTTCTGTTTGCTTTCACCCTTATCACTGCGGCTTGTGGTGATGATGATGACAGTGGAAGTTCAGCAAGTGAAAGTAGCGAAAGCGCTGAGTCAACAGAAGACGAAGTAACTCTCACCCAAGACGGTGATAGTCTCCTCGATACTGTTAAAGCACGTGGAACCCTTAACTGTGGTGTTTCCGGTGCTGCTGTAGCATTCTCAACCCTCGATCCATCAGGTGAGATGGTAGGATTCGATGCTGACTTCTGTCGAGCAGTCGCCGCCGCAGTGTTGGGTGACGCAAGTGCAGTGAACTTTGTTTCACTTACAGCTGCTGAGCGGTTCACAGCCGTACAGTCAGGGGACATCGATGTTCTCATGCGTAACACAACCTGGACCCAAAGCCGTGACACTGATGTTGGCATGGACTTCGGACCAACCACATACTACGACGGACAACAACTCATGGGTAAAGCCTCTGACGGCTTCACCGGTTCAAGTACCGTTGCTGACCTAGCAGATGCCACCATTTGTACCAATGCAGGAACCACTACTGAAAAGAATATCGGTGACGCAGCAGAAGCTGCAGGAATCAATATCGTTCTTCAAACATACGAAGATTTCGATATCGTTACCGAGAACTTCATTTCAGGCGCCTGTGACGTTGTTACAACAGATGGATCTGCACTCGTTGGCCGAAAGGCACAACAGCAGCCAGAAGGCGAAGAATGGGTAATTTTCCCAGGAGCTCCGATCTCGAAAGAGCCTCTCGGACCTACCTACGGACAAAATGACAGCACATGGGCAGACGTCGTTAACTGGACTGTCTATGCAACAATCATTGCATCCGAAAAGGGAATTGACTCAGGAAATGCAGCAAGCGTTGTAGGAAACGAAGCGTTTGACGCAGAATCACAGAGACTCATGGGTGGTGAAGGTGAACTTCAATCCCTTATGGGTCTTCCAGCTGATGCTTTCCAACAGGTTATTACCCAAGTTGGTAACTATGACGAGATTTATACTCGTAACTTGGGCCCTGTAGGGCTTACCCGTGCCGGATCATCCAATGCTGGATGGGAAGACGGTGGACTTATTTACGCCCCACCCGCACGATAAGTAGCGGTTTGAGCAAATAGTTCAAATAATGATTGTGACTATCATTAGTCACGCTTATTGTTAAAAATTTCGGATAACGAGCTGAGGGCTTAACCCCTCAGCTCGTTTCCGTATTATCATTACTTGGTAGAGAGATATTTTAGGGGGTCAACCTTGAGTGTGATACAAGAGACGCCGCCTCAAAATTATCATCATCAAAAACCACCTTTCTACCGCGATGCGATAGTTGTTAAATGGCTGTTCCAACTCGGAGCATTAGCTCTTGTAGTCTTTTCCCTCTGGTTTCTAGCCAGTCAGGCACGTGACAATCTCGCGGCAAGAGATATCTCTACTGGGTTCGACTTTCTTAGTGTCGATCCCGGGATCAATCTCTCTGAAGGAATTGATACCAGACCAGCGACAGGAGGTAGGGCTCTTTGGGTCGGTATGGTGAACACAATCCGGTTAGCTACGGCCGGTATTCTTGCTGCTACCATTCTTGGCCTACTGGTAGGTCTTGCCCGACTTTCTAATAACTGGGTTGTTAACAAACTCGGTTCTGTATTTGTCGAGACACTTCGGAACATACCACTACTGGTTCAAATAATTTTATACGGTGCTATTCTGGCCAACCTAGGAGACCTTTCTTACGACTCGGGGTGGGACAACTGGGTAATATGGTCCAACAAGGGTCTGTCGATTCCAAGGGTTTTCATTGCTGACGGCTTCTACCAGTGGGCTATTTTCATGCTCATAGGTTCCGTCGCTGCAAGATGGGCATACAAAAGCAGGCAACGACAACATGACGAAACTGGAAGAGATACTTATCCGTGGATTGCATCGCTAGGAGTCTTAGGCGCATTTGCAGTAATTGGATGGTTTATCCACCCAATCTTTGGGTGGGTGGGTGGAATCTTTGGTGCGATAGGGGATGGAATTTCCAAAATTCCTGAGGAGGTCCTACAAGCAGCCCTTTCTATTATTGCCGTACTTCTCGCCGGCAATTGGATTCGTAATTTCCTCAGATCTAGAAGAACCCCAGGTGGTTCAGCCCAATTAACCGATGACGACAAATTTCGCGTTATCTTTTCTGGTGTTTCGGCAGGATTAGTCATTGTGGTCGTTTACGTTGTTTGGCCTGGACTATCAAGCTGGATGATTAACTCTTCAAGTGATCTATTTGGTGTACTCGACGACAAATTCGGAAATGGCAGATCCGGAGGGCCCTTCGGCGCTGATCGCCCAGAAGTCATCAAAACCGGAATGTTTGAAAAATATGGACCATCAGGGCTTACCATGTCGATAGGCTTCGCCGCAGTTTTCTTTGGCGTTGTCTTCTACACAGCAGCGTTCATAGCAGAAATTGTTCGAGGCGGAATCCTTGCGGTTCCTAAAGGGCAGATAGAGGCAGCGAACTCATTAGGAATGAAACGGTCGGCAGCACTACGAACCGTGATACTTCCTCAGGCTCTGAGAGTTATGATGCCACCGCTAGGAAATCAGTACTTAAATCTAACGAAAAACACTTCACTTGCGATCGCAGTTGGCTTTAGTGACCTTGTCCAAGTAGGGCAGACTGTTGGTAACCAGACAGGAAAGAATTTATCTGTTTTCGCAATTTGGATGCTCTTCTACTTAGCCTGTTCATTAACTATTTCGGTAGTGGTGAACTTCTTTAATGTTCGACTGAGAATCGTGGAGCGATGAGATGAACGAGCCAGCCACGATAAAAGTAGAGTCCAGACCGAAAGAACCAAGTAGAACTCCGCGCGAATGGATCCGCAAGAACCTCTTTTCTAACACCCCCAACACAATCCTTACATTTATATTTGGCGCGATTTCAATTTACGCAATTCGTGAGTTATTGGGATTCATCCTTAGCGGTGAAAGGCGTTGGGGGGCAGTCGCAACCAATATGCGGCTTTTAATGGCGCAAGGTTATCCTGCTAATCAATTTGTAAGAGTGTGGTTTACCTTAGGTTGTCTGATGGCCCTATCTGGGTTATCGCTAGCGACATGGAGAGCCTCAGGACGCTTGTCCCTAGGAAAGATTTCTACATGGACCATGAATCTGGGTGGAGGACTAGCCTTATTCGCAATTCTTGCTCCGATTTCATGGGCATCAAGACTCGGCTGGATAATCGCTGCGGCTTTATTCCTCTTAGTAGGTCTGAGTATGTGGTTCGGTCTCCGTGACTCGGAAAAGCGATTTTCCGGATCAGTGCCAACAGTCTGGTTTACATATGGGTTTCTCGGTGTTCTGGTTCTTAGCCTTTGGACGGTCCCATACGGCCATTACGCATTTGTGGATGGCGAACTAATCGCTGAAACTGGTAGAACTGTGGCGATGAGCACAAAGTTACCTTTCACAGTAATGTGGCTCATTCTTGTAGGTTCCTATCTCATCGGTACCCAAGTACGTCAATGGATTCCGATAGGAAGAACAAAAGCAGTCCTAATCGGCCTCTGGTTCCTTTCCCCATTTGTCCTGAATTGGATTGTGCTTCGTGACCCTGATTTTGATTACGCCCACATTGCATCAACCGATATCCCCTTGGCGTTAATGTTTGCGATCGGGGGAGGATTGGTTTTATACCTTCTGTCAAAACCCGATCTTGGTGAAATAGGGCGGATTGTCGCCATAATATTCCTTATTTTTGCAATCTTTAACTGGGTAGCAGCCTTCTTTGGCTGGTACCCGATGCTACAAAAAGTACGAATTAGTTTCGTTCTCTTAGCATTAGCCGCCCTAGTCGCCCCCAACTTTGCCGCTGATAAAAAAACCCGACTTAGGTTCGTTGCGAGTTGGATCGGATTAATAGCTGTATCTCACTGGTTGATAACAGCAATCAATTCTCCCTCAACTCTTAAATTACAAGGACCCACCTACCTTGGAGGATTCTCCCTGACGCTCTTCGTCGCAGTCTTGACACTGTTGCTGAGCTTTCCTCTAGGAGTACTGCTCGCTTTAGGCCGAACCTCTACCATGCCTATCGCTCGAGTACTAAGTACGGCTTACATCGAATCCATTCGAGGCGTCCCCCTCATAACGATCCTATTTTTCTTCTCAAACATCCTTCCTCTTTTCCTCCCTGAGGGGATGGAAATCGCTGAACTCGCAGCCATAGTCACTGGGTATACCCTCTTCAGCGCCGCATATTTAGCAGAAAATGTTCGTGGCGGCCTTCAGTCGGTAATGCGAGGTCAATACGAAGCGGCGGATGCTATTGGACTAACAACAAGCCAACGAACCGGGTTTATCGTTATCCCTCAAGCACTTAGAGTATCGATTCCACCACTAGTTGGTCAGGCAATTGGAGTCTTTAAAGAGACATCTTTGGTCGCTATCGTAGGCGCTTTCGACCTTCTTCGGATAGCAGCATATGTTGTTCCTTCCCAAACTGAATTCCTTGGAGTGAAAAGAGAAGGCCTCCTTCTGATATCCGTCATTTACTTTATAGTTGCTTTCTCTATGTCAAAATACAGTCAGAAGTTAGAAGAACGAGTTGGTTTAGGTGAAAGATGAACGACGTAAGAAGTAAGGTATTAACACCCGCAGTGGAGAGAGGTAGTGCACTATGAGCGCGGAAACAGCCCATACAACCCGGCCAGACA
Organism: Acidimicrobiaceae bacterium; assembly: GCA_002715405.1. GTDB lineage: Bacteria > Actinomycetota > Acidimicrobiia > Acidimicrobiales > UBA8592 > UBA8592. The sequence continues at coordinate 44,862 of PAZD01000020.1, read as the reverse complement.
TGATTGTTTGTGAGAACGTAGACAAATGGTTTGGGGACTTTCAGGCCTTAAAGGGCGTCACAGCAACGATTGCAGAACAAGAAGTAGTTGTTGTCCTAGGTCCTTCTGGATCTGGTAAATCCACATGGATTCGATGCATAAATCGTTTAGAAGCACATGAGAAAGGGACAATAGTTGTTGATGGCGTAGAGCTAACAAATGATTTACGGAACATTGAAAAAATACGATCTGAGGTTGGCATGGTTTTCCAACAATTCAACCTATTCCCGCATATTACTGTCTTGGACAATGTAACTTTGGCACCTAAATGGGTCCGAAAAATGCCAAAAGCTGAAGCTGAGAATAAAGCCAAAGAGCTACTTGAAATGGTAGGGATACCTGAACAGGCCTCAAAGTACCCAGGACAATTATCTGGAGGTCAGCAACAGCGGGTAGCTATCGCCCGAGCCCTCGCGATGGAACCACGCATCATGCTTTTTGACGAACCGACGTCAGCTCTTGACCCTGAGATGATCAAAGAAGTGCTTGATGTGATGAGGGACCTTGCCCTTGGCGGGATGACGATGATGGTAGTGACTCATGAGATGGGATTTGCCCGTGAAGTTGCGGATAGGATCTTTTTCTTGGAATCAGGAGAGATTGTAGAAGAAGGAACGCCAGAGCATTTCTTTACAAATCCAACCGAAGATCGAACGAAGCTCTTCCTTAGCCAGATTCTTTAGGAAACCAACTTGCTCACATTGCTGCAATGAATAGCCAAAGTAGCTACACTGCTATCTGAAAATAAAATAATATTTGTCACGGTTCCGAAGTCCGGTTTAATTCCGGCACTGTCCCGCAACGGTAGATTCGCACTAAACCTGCGAACAAGTCCGGTCGAGTCCGCGGCAAAACGAACATTCTCGAGGTAAGACAAGTTCGTTGCTGGGTACCCAGTGATAGTCGCTCGGGGGAGGGTATCCAATGAAAATATTAAAAAGACTACTTGCATTAGCTTCGGTTGCATTTGTCATATCGGTAGCGGCTAGTTGTTCAAGCTCTGATAGGCAAATAAATGCAAGTGGTGAGAAAGCTGACGCGCCAAGTAGTAGCCAGATGGAGGAATCTGCTGAAGCAGAAGANCCTGCTGAAGCNGAAGAACCCATAGTCGAAGCATTCCCAGTTACGCTTCAGACCGCGATGGGTGAACTTGTATTAGAGACGCAGCCGGTGAAAATACTGTCGTTGTCTCCTACTGCAACAGAGATCCTTTTTGCCATAGGGGCTGGAGAGCAGGTTTTCGCTGTAGATGATCAGTCAAATTACCCGCCGGAAGCTCCAGTTTCAGAGATTTCGGGTTGGTCACCAAATTTGGAAGCTATTCTTGCTTTAGAACCTGATCTAGTTGTTCATTCCTATCTTCCTGAAGACATAGAGCAGGGGCTAGCAAACGTTGGTATACCTTCACTAACACAGTTTTCTGCTACGGCTCTCGAAGATACTTACCTACAGATCCAACAACTTGGACAAGCAACAGGGAACATCGAAGAAGCTGAGAACGTAGTTCTGGAGATGGAACAAAGAATCGATGGACTGGTTACACGTGCTAGCGACCTTGAATCATTTACGTTCTACCATGAACTAGATCAGACCTATTACTCAGTTACATCTTCAACTTTTATTGGTCAGGTTTACGCAATGATTGGGTTGACTAATATTGCAGATGCTGCTGACGAAGCAGGCTCTGGATATCCCCAACTTTCAGAAGAGTATATAGTCTCACAAAACCCTGATCTGATTTTTCTAGCTGACACAAAGTGCTGTGGCCAAAGTATCGAAACCGTTTCCGAGAGAAATGGGTGGGGTGCTCTTAGCGCAGTGAGTGAAGGAAAAGTTATCGAACTGGATGACGATATAGCTTCACGATGGGGGCCGCGTGTTGTAGATTTCTTTGAAGCAGTTGTCGTAGCCATGGAACAAATTGAATAATGACTCTTACAAAGAGGGGATTGCCCCCGCTCAACTAACTCCAAAGTTGGTTGCCGGGGCTTTCCTAATACTTCTATGTTCGATTTTGCTAAGCCTGCTATTTGGTCCTGTATCAATTCGCCCAGATCGAATATTTCTTGAAATCTTCGACAGAATCCCTGGGATCTCAGTTGATTCAGGTTTATCGACGATAGAAGCAGCCATCGTATGGGATATTCGCTTACCACGAATTGTTCTTGGCTTAATAGTCGGAGGCCTTCTCGCCATGGCCGGTGCCTCATACCAAGGCGTATTTAGAAATCCCTTGGCCGATCCCTACTTGCTAGGAGTCGCGGCTGGCGCAGGACTTGGAGCTACTGTGGCGATCGTCTCTGGTGCTTCAAACGGCAGTGGGATGTTTGATGCCCTCCCGATTGCCGCATTTCTCGGGTCAGCTATTGCAGTAGGGATCACATTAACAGTGGGCGGTGCAGTTGGGCGATCAACAAGTACTGCAAGTCTATTACTGGCGGGAGTGGCGGTTGCTTCCCTATTCACCGCTATCCAGACATATATACAACAGCGAGAATCGACGACTTTAAGACAAGTATATAGTTGGATACTTGGCCGCCTAAGTACTAGCGGTTGGGATGAGGTGATCTTGATTCTCCCCTACGCACTTCTCTCTGTGGCAATTATGTATGCAATGAAGGGAGCCTTAGATGTTCTGGCAGTTGGAGAAGAAGAAGCCCGTTCCCTAGGTCTGCGTCCTGAACGAGTTCGGTGGATTGTTATAGCCGCAGCTTCTCTTGCTTCCGCCTCTGCTGTAGCTGTAAGTGGCCTCATTGCTTTTGTAGGCATCATAGTTCCACATGCTGTTCGCCTAGTAGTTGGAGCTTCTAACCGACTAGTTGTCCCCTTATCTTTCCTCATAGGAGCTGCTTTCTTAACGCTTACTGACCTTCTTGCAAGAACCCTTCAGTCGCCGGCTGAGCTCCCAATTGGAGTAGTGACAGCATTTTTTGGAGCACCTTTTTTCCTATTTGTCTTGAGAAGGAGGTCCGATGGGGTTATCTAAAGTAGAACAGCCTCAGGCTGTCCTAGATCTGGAATCGGTAACGGTCGTCCTCGGGGGAGAAAAAGTTGTGAACACAGTTTCCCTCAGCGTCAAAACGGGAGAATGGCTTTCAATAATTGGACCTAACGGTTCGGGAAAGTCAAGTTTGCTTCGAGCAATAGCTGGAATCATTCCCTCAACAGGAAACATTCTTTTCGGTGGTATAGACCTTTCCCAGCTTGCCCCGAAACAACGAGCACAAACGATATCAATCGTTCCTCAAATCCCAGTCGTTCCCCCTCGAGTAAAAGTACTTGATTACATTCTTTTAGGACGAACCCCGTACTTAGGGAGAGGATTCCAGCCAACGAAAGAAGATTTAGCTTATGTGCTATCGGTTATAGACGATTTAGATCTAGGTAATGTCGCCGAGAGATACGTCACAGAAATGTCAGGAGGTGAACGGCAAAGAGTCATCGTAGCTCGCGCTTTAGTTCAACAACCCAAGATCCTCCTTTTGGATGAACCAACCACAGCTCTTGATCTAGGCCACCAGCAAGAAGTACTTGAACTCGTAGATAAACAACGCCAGAGTCTAAGCCTGACTGTGATCAGTGCGTTCCATGATTTAACTCTGGCATCTCAATACGGCACCTCAATGGCGCTTCTAGTAAATGGTATGGTCACAAACTCAGGAATACCAAGAGAAGTGATCACTGAAGACTCGCTAAAAGAAATCTATGGTGCAAACGTATCGATATATAAGGATGGAGATACTTTGAGCGTGGTACCGAAACGCCAAGAAGACTCTTTGAAATGAGCTGGGAATAGTAGTCCCAGAGACCATCGGGTAGATTTACATTGTTGAAAAAAGATTTCTCTAGGGGTGTCATGACTCAGATAAGTGAAGAAGAAGTTAAGACTGAAGTTGCCAACTGGATAGACAAAAACTGGGATCCCGAACTTACCGTCGCGGAGTGGTGGCAACTCATGGCCGATGCCCAGCTATCGCATACGATGCTTCCAGAGAATGCAGGAGGTCGGGGTTGGGGAAGGGATCTTAATCAGGTAGTTCTTAGAACGATAGCTGACAAAAATGTTCTGGGGCCTCCGACCGGATTAGGAATGATGCTCGCTGCCCCAACAATTGCAGCTCATGGAACAGAAGAACAAATAGCAAGATTTATCCCCCCGATTCTGAACGGCCAGCAAGCTTGGTGTCAACTTTTCTCTGAGCCTGGTGCAGGGTCAGATCTTGCAGGTCTTCAGTGTAAAGCGGAAAAAGATGGTGACGAATGGGTCATCAACGGGCAGAAAGTTTGGACTTCTGGAGGACAGGTGGCAGACATGGGGATGCTGATCGCGCGAACAGACCCTGACCTTCCAAAGCACCAAGGAATATCCTATTTCTCGTTTGATATGAAGCAAGAAGGTGTTGATGTCCGACCTTTAACAGAAATGACCGGCCGAGCTTTATTCAATGAAGTGTTCATAACTGACGGTCTTGTCCCAGACGATGCGATCATTGGAGGCCGATCAAACGGCTGGAGAGTAGCGAACGCCACCCTAATGTTCGAGCGTTCACATTTAGGAAGCGGCTCAGTTCCGGTAGCAACAGCAATTGCTGGAACGATAGCTGGCCAACTAGATATGAAGGTAGGCGAAATTATTCAGCGGCAGGTTCGAGGTCAAGGTGGTCTAGTTATTGGGCCACGACTCTTCGACCGTCTAGTCGCATTAACTCAAAAACTTGGCCGTGAACGGGACCCGATCTTACGACAAGAACTCATAAAGCTGTTCACATTAGTAGAAGTCAACCGCCTGAATATGCTTAGGGTCAAAAGTGGATCGGGGAGAACCGGAGCTGAAGGAAATATAGGCAAGTTGATGATGAGTGAACTGTATCGGCAGTTCCGCGAAGTCGGACTCATGGTGATCGGCTCAGATGGCATGCTTCAAGGGGGTGAAATAGGAGAAAGTGCATGGATCAATGAAGTCACTGTCTTTTCTCCCGCTCCAGCGATCTACGGAGGAACAGATCAAGTCCAACGAAATATCATAGGGGAACGTGTTTTAGGGCTTCCCAAAGAACCAGGTCACCCCAAAGAAACCCCATTTGTTGACCTTCCAAAGAACTAATGGTCTGGGGTTTTCGCAGGCCAGCTGCCCGCGTGGTGCTTCTGGACAAGGAGAAGCAAATCTTTCTTGTGAAGGGATCAGACCCAATGCGGCCAGAAAAGGGAACATGGTGGGAAATACCTGGCGGGGGAATAGAACCAGGTGAAAAGAGTGAAGATGCAGCTAGAAGAGAACTCTATGAAGAATGTGGATTTTCGGATGTAGTTGTTGGTCCTTGCATTTGGACGCAATATGTGGAGTTTGATTTTGCTATGTACCATTTCAAATCTGATGAACGGATACACCTAGCTGAAATTGAAAAGAGAACTGAATGGGACCCGAAGGGCTTAGAAGCCCTTGAAGCTGCAGCCTTCGAGGAGGGACGTTGGTGGGCTCTCGACGACTTATTAGCATCTGATGAGCAAACTCTCCCAGAACGCCTACGAGAATTCCTGCCTATGATAGTTGCAGGTGACTTGCCGGATTTTCCAATAGATATCTCGCCAATAGGCGGCCCCCGCCCATCAGAGTGACCTATATAAGTTTTTTCTAACGATCTTGCTGTTGAAGCCGATCTTCTCTTTCAGCCGCTCTGACAGCGTAGCTCATAACTATTGAAGGTAATAGAATTACCGAACCCACGATAAGCGTTACTATTACAACCCCTACCAACGGGCNATCAAAGTCAGTGGTAAACAGGGTGAAAAATAATACGATCGCTATAAGCCAGAGCGTGTACCCGACTCTTTTCCCGATCTTTACAAATCGGGCTACTAGATACCTTCGCGAAACAAGATCATCGTTCATTCTTTTACCCTAAGGGATTAAAGCGATATGGAGCACATTGAGCATTATTTAGATTTTGCTTCCTTGCATCGATCCTGAAAGTTGACTTCCTGGGACGAACACATAGCAGGTGACGACCCGGTATAGGCCTATCTCCCAGTCTTCTTGAGTAGGAGGGATGTATCCGATTTCGAGTTCAGAAAGTTCGTAATCTAACCCGATGAAATCTTTAAAATTTTCATAACATTTAACTGCTGACCAGCGTTCTAGTTCCGTCTTCCCAGGGTAAGGTACTTCAGCNGTTGCAGGGTGGACAAACTCGCTATAGATCTCAGAATCATGTGGTCTTCGGCAATCTACTATCGTTGTGAGGTCAGTAATATCTCCTGTTTCTTCATCCACGAGACGGTATTCATTAAAACAATCCTGAAGCCGAAGTTCATACTGGAAGTTTATTATGGTTCCTTCCAGTGTTAAAGAATCCGCGTCCCCCATGCGCGCCAAAGCTCCCGGAAGTATAGAGGGCCCGGATGACGATTCGGAATTCTCGCTTGATGAACACCCGAGAACAGCTATAGCTAGAAATCCCATAGCGATAAATTTTATGTTTATTTTGAGGATGGGTATCACGATATTGGCCGTCGATTCATAAAGTATCTGAAATGATGTAAGTATAAACCCATGATGGAAGTTACACCGACTGGAAAATGGGACTTGCCCCACTAACTCTATTAAATATAACTAGCGTCGCTTTTCCCCTAGCTCGGTAATGTCTTTTCAAGATGAAAGAACCAAATAGCAACAGCAATAACAAAGGGGAAAAACCCGATTAGATTTGCTGGCCATCTTCTCCACCGGTTCCCAACGAACACGACAGTGACCCCAATCATAAATACAGCTATTGCCCATGCAATTGCAGGAACTAAAGCATCTCGGTCACCTCCTAGCCCTTCTCCGAAACTTCTCGCCTCAATTGTTTCTATAGGTTCAGTACCTGAAGACTCCAACGGAACAGGCACATTTATCTGGCTTTCCTGTGTTGAACTTTCGCCTGAAATGGCTTCCTGAGACGGGAGGTTTTCTGCTGGTGTATCCACTTGTACGTCTGGTGCAGATTGAGTCGCTCCGCCTTCTACTCCGATAGAGAGATCAAGGCTAAATTCGGGTGGTTTCGGAGGAGGGTAGTAGTCTGCGGTTTCCCCGATCAGTTCAGCAACAACAATAATTCGATTTCGCGCAGTCAGTTTTGGGTGGCAGGAAATGAGAGTTAGTCTATTTGGGTATACGTCAAAGTCTTGTTCAAGGACATCGATCCTATCTGGACTAATGATGAAATTTCCTCGACCACCCGTTTGTTCTACTACTCGATAGGTAAAGGAACCTTGGACCGTTTGAATCTTTATTTCATCCCCTGGCTTTAGTTCATTGATATTTGCAAATGGAGCGCCCCATGTCGTCCGATGTCCAGCTATCGATGAATTACCTGGCATACCAGGTAAAGGAGTTTCACTGTAATGCCCTGGGCCTTTCCGCAAAGCTTCTACGCCCACACCAGCCACGACCGTCTTGGATAGATTCAATGCCGGAATAGTGAGTTGGGCGATTGCTTCTCCTTCCGGTCGCCATAGAAAGTCAGCGAAATCTAACTGCGACTCGCCTTCGGTTGAAGTTTCATCGGGTGAAGATTCTATCTCTTCTACTTGTTCGACGAGTTCTTCGAAATCATTCTCAAGACCTTCCTGATATCGATCAGTAAGAAATCCGGTGCCCCATAGCTGATAGGCAACAAAAAGAAGCGTTAGAACGCCCAGAGTTATCAGACTCTGGCCTATACGGCGAAAGATACGTGAAATCAACATCTCTGTTGACGTTAGCGAAAACAACGGAAGATCTGAATTCATATCCTGATGATTTTCTCAAAATCAACTACGTGCCGACAGAACTCGTGCAGAAACAGCTAACTCTACTAGTTTCTATCTTGTGGAAAGTTTGATTAGGTTTTAAGTTGTCGGAAGTAATTGACCTTAAAGAAGCTGTGGTGCTTTTAGGTCAGTTTCCCGCGCTAACTGGGGCAACTTTGAAAGTCTCTCAAGGTGAAGTTGTAATGATTCAAGGACCAAATGGGGCAGGGAAATCAACATTGCTTAGGTTGTGTGCTGGTCTCTTGCCTATTCGCGAAGGGTCTGCAATGGTACTTGGTCATAACCTAGGAAAGGATAGAAGGAAAGTACGACCCGACGTTGGGCTTCTAGGCCATATGTCGGGCCTTTACGAAGATCTGACCGTTGAAGAGAATGTTGCTTTCTGGGGTTCGATGGTTCGAGCTGCTGATCATGAAGTTAGTGAAGCTATAGAATTTATGGGGCTTGATGGTCGGCTACGGGATGTTTTAGTTCGACAACTTTCAGCAGGTCAACGAAGAAGAACTTCATTTGCTACTCTTCTGGTTCAACGGCCATCCCTCTGGCTTCTTGATGAGCCACATGCTGCGCTTGACACTGAAGGGCGAGCATTAGTGAATGGCCTGATAGAGAATGCTACAAAATCCGGAGTTACCGTTTTATTTGTTTCCCATGGAATGAAAGAGCAAACAGACCTTGTCCATCGAGTTGTTACATTAGTGGGCGGTCGTGTTGTTGAAGATACTGTAAACGGGGATAGCAGTGGTTGAGCTTCGTGACGCATGGGCTATTGCCCGAAAGGATCTTAGAATCGAGCTGCGCTCGCGGGTTCTTACTAATCAAATCGCCCCTTATGCCCTTTTAATAATGGTTCTCTTTGGATTTGCTTTAGACGCCGATACGCAAACATTAAGGGATACGGGGCCAGGATTATTTTGGGTCGCAGTACTCCTTATCGCTCTTCTGGCAATTCAACGTGCCGGACAAATTGAGGATAATGACGGGGCACGCGAGCGAATACTTCTCACCCCTGTTTCTCCTCCTTCCATATTCCTTGGGAAATCTATAGCTCTTTTTCTTCAGTTGTTATCTCTTGAAGTCCTCCTTTTTTTTGTGATGCTGGCTCTCTTCGATCTTTCAGTTGATAACCCTTTACTTATTTGTCTTTCGGCCGTTATTGCAACCATTGGAGTGGCTACCTCAGGAACTCTTTATGGTGTGATTACATCAGGAGTCGGTGTTAGAGAGACTCTCCTCCCTATTCTTTTACTTCCTGTTCTAGCTCCGATAGCTATTGGAGCTACAAGGGTATTCGGCGACGCATTTGGTCGTGTGGATGCAGATGGTTGGGCGTGGCTCGGACTTCTAGCTTTATTTGCTGTTGTGTACACAGTTTTAGGTATGTTTGCCTATGGAGAACTCGTGGAGGATGCGTGAAAAATAAGTTGATTGCAATCAAAAAAATTTCAAAAAATGCGACGAGTTCACGAAGCACCCGTTTTCTTGGTTTTTGTTTAGCACTTGGCGTTCCAATTCTTATTCTTTTTGCATTTGTTTTCAGCCCTAAAGATGACACCATGGAAGATGCAGTCCGACTTCTTTATATACATGTTCCGGTAGCTATTTTTTCCTATATTGCCTTTGGAGTTACCGCTACCGGCAGTATCTGCTACTTATGGAAACGTTCGAGATGGTGGGATACGACAGCTCACGCATCAGCAGAAATAGGTGTGATTTTTTGTGCTTTAACTCTTGTTACCGGAAGTATTTGGGGTCGCCCCACGTGGAATACTTGGTGGGAATGGGGAGATGTGAGGCTCGTAACTACGTTGGTCATGTTTTTGATGTTTGTCGGGTATCTTGCTCTTCGGCAAGTCCCAGCTGCGCCAGAGGTACGAGCAAAAAGAGCAGCTATTGTGGGGATTATCGGAACGATAAATATACCCATCGTTAACCGTTCTGTTGAATGGTGGGAAAATAGCACCTTGCATCAGCAATCTTCTCTAACTGACGGAAATTTAGAAGATCTAACTTTGTTTACGTGGTTCTTGGGCACTCTGATAGTTGGAATAGCCTATTTGTGGCTTCTTATTCATAGATTTAGGGTCGGATGGCTCTCTACTGAATATGAAACCCAAGGTTACGGAGTAGCCATTGAGGAACGACTAGCTGAGGCCAACTCTCAGGATCAATCTCCATCAGCTCCCCAAGGAGAGGATGAAGCCAAATGACTCATTTAGGTTATCTAATCGCCGGCTGGGCAATTGGCATTGGAGTTCCAGCGCTATACGCGGTATATGTATTACGTCGAGGGAGAAAGCTTTCAGGTGAAGTGCCACCAGATCGTCAGAGGTGGATCTCTTCTTCCGAAGAACAATCTGGGATCGCTGATGGATAAGGGCGAAACCGACATTGACCTCACCCCAAGAACCAATGAAAAGACAGGCGTACCACGATGGATACCGGGCCTAATCGTTCTAGTTATTGCATTAGCAATCGTAGGACTTATATGGTTTCTTTCTACAAATAGCCAGTCATTCTTGGAGGCAGATAAAGCTTTCGCTCAACGCGAGGAACTAGGGGATAAGAGATTTCAATTACTGGGTTCTCCTACCTCAAGCGCAGCTTCCGACCAGACCTTCATTATCGGAGAGAACGAATACACTTTTTTCACAATTGTATTTGATGGGGTATACGTTGATGTTGTAAGTCGTGGAACTCCCCCTGATCTTTTTGATCAAGGCGTACCTGTTGTTTTGGAAGGAAATTGGGAAAATGGCCCATTGCCAATAGCCGAGTATGTTTTCCCAGAGGGGGCAAACGATAATTGGTGGTTCGCAGCTGACCGGATATTAGTCAAGCATGATAATGACTACCGTAAAGATCGCATTGATGATGCGGAAGATAGGGGACAGCCGGAACAAAGCCGGGACTCCTAGGAGATGAGATGAATGTTGCGATTGGATTAAGCGGTGTCATTCTTGCCCTTGTTGCTGCGCTTTCAGGAATAGTAACGATCGTTATCGGACTTCGATATTCACGCCAAAAACTTCTTACATACGGGGCGCGTTACTCTTGGTTGATTTTCTCTGGGATGGCTATCGCTACCTTCGCTATGCAAAGAGCATTGATCACGCGAGACTTCTCAGTAAAGTTCGTAGCAGAGCACGGAAGCACACTAACACCTCGTCTCTTTAACGTCGCGACAATGTGGTCTGCCCTTGAGGGTTCTGTTTTGCTTTGGGGTTTAGTGCTAGCCGGCTACATAGCCGTCGTTACGATAAAATTCAAAGGCAGATATACCGACCCTATGGTGGCTTGGGCGTTAGTTGTGATGTTTTTTGTCATGGGTTTCTTCGCGCTTGCGATGATTGGCCCAGCCAACCCATTTCAGTCGTTTGATCCACCAGCGGGATACAACGGACCAGGTCCGAACCCTCTTCTGCAAAATCATATACTCGTGGCGTTCCACCCTCCGATGCTTTACTTAGGGTACGTCGGGTTTACGGTGCCCTTTGCATTTGCTTTCTCTGCTCTAATTACTGGGCGCCTTGGCGAAGGGTGGCTACTTGAAACTAGAAGATGGACCTTATTCTCATGGGGATTTCTCACTGCAGGGATCATCCTTGGAGCCTGGTGGGCATATGACGTTTTGGGTTGGGGAGGGTATTGGGGTTGGGACCCAGTCGAGAACGCATCCTTGATCCCATGGCTGACAGCTACTGCCTATCTTCACTCTGTAGTTGTTCAAGAGCGTCGCGGCTTGCTTCGCGTCTGGAATTTGTCACTGATATGCGCGACCTTCGCCCTTACCATTCTTGGAACATTCATTACGCGATCCGGAATCCTCGCCTCTGTGCATGCCTTCTCTGCAGGAGGTTTTGGCGGATGGCTTTTGGCTTTTTTCTCTCTCATCGTTGTCGTTGTGGTCGGCCTTATCTTTTGGAGAGGGGATCATCTACGGTCACCTGGTGGGATAGATTCACCGCTTTCACGCGAAGGGGCATTTCTTGCAAACAATCTCGCCTTTGCTGTCTTCGCCTTCGTCGTTTTGCTTGGAACGGTCTTTCCCCTCATTGTGGAAGCAATACAAAATCGCAGAATTTCTGTTGGTGCACCGTATTTTGACCGAATGAGTACACCGATCGGTTTTACCTTGCTATTTCTTATGGCTATTGCACCATTGCTTCCTTGGCGTAAGGCGAAGGCAGGTCTTCTATTGCATCGAATCGAGTGGCCGGCTTGGGGGGCGGCACTTTGCATGGTTCTTGCAGTAGCTGTGGGTGCTCGGGGTGCGATTCCATTGCTGGGCTTCTCAATGGCAGGATTTGCTGGAATGACTGCTATTCGCCATCTTATCCTGTCAGTTCGACGTCAAGGACTCTCGGGTTTTCTCGGCCGAACAAATGGTGGGATGACAGTTCACCTAGGGGTTATTCTCCTTGCAGTGGGGTTAATTGCGAGCTCAGCTTTTGTAGATCAGGGTTCGCTTTCGATGTCTGTAGGTCAGAAAGTTCTGGTAGCTCAAACTGATGTAACGTACCTTTCCTCTAATGTAATTACTCACTCAAATAGAATTGAAGAAGAAGTGATTCTCGAAGTAGACGGACAGGTATTAAGTCCAGCCGTTGAGAGATTCATTGCATCTGGACAAGTAGTTCCCTCACCTGATACGAGAGTGACTTTGTTCGAGGATATTCAAGTGGCTTTGCTGGACCCTCCCGAAGGGGATGCCGGAAAAGTCGTTATTCAAGTAACACGACAACCTATGCTTGTCTGGATTTGGCTAGGAGGCCTTCTGATGTTGGTTGGGACGGTCTTGTCACTCTTCCCACTAAAGAGGAAACCTAACCTTCGCATAGGACGTTTGGGTAAAGGGAAAGTTCTCGTATCGCCGGAGCAACAGTTATGACTCCGTTTAAGTGGCTAATGACGGCGGTTGCCCTTGTCTCCATCGCTTTCATTGTTATTCTTTCAGTCCAGAATCAACAGAAGAATCTTCCAAATTTTGACCTAGTTGGAGAAGTTTCTCCAGAAGTGGCTGGAGTGACAACATCCGGAAACAGTGTAGATTTGGGAAAAACTTTGCAAGAGAATCGGTCTTTGGCCCCTATTGAACAAACATGGACCGCAGTAAATTTCTTTGCTAGTTGGTGCTCTGGCTGCATTGTTGAACATGAGGATCTTGTTCGGTTCCATGAGCAGGGAGTTACAAATAGCGATGGGGCGAGGTGCCCCACCCAGCTTCTTGGTGTAGCTTTCAACGACGACAAAAGTGGCGTAGAGAATTTCTTTGCTCAATTTGGAGGTAATTGGCCAGTTCTGGTTGGACCTGAGACGAATCAGATAGCACTCGACTTTAGCGTGCTCACAGCTCCGGAAACTTTTTTAATTGCTCCAAGTGGAGTTGTCATACTCAAAGTTGTCGGACCAGTGACTTATGAAACACTAGTTGAAGGGGTCATATGTTGAAGTCAAATACGCTTCGTGTGTTCTCTTGGATATTGCTGACAGGGACCTTCATCACTGCTCTAGCTATAGGTGTCATTGATCGTTCAGATGTCCAAACATCTGCTGATAGGGCAGCAGATCTTGCCGCAACAATTGCGTGCCCGCAATGTTCGGGGCAGCCAGTTTCCGAAAGCAATGCTCCAATAGCAGAAGTAATTCGGGCGGAGATCAAAAACCAAGTTGATAATGGGCTAACAGATGGCGAGATTCGGTCGTTCTACAGATCAAAATACGGGGATTGGGTTGACTTAAATCCAAGAAATGATGGGATAGAAGCACTTGTTTGGGTATCTCCTTTCCTCATCGCCGGTATCGCAGCAGGAGGTATGGCTTTAGCTTTCTCCCGAAGGGATAATGACGGAGGATCTGAAGAATTAACGGAAGACGCTAAAAAAATAGTTGAACGATTACGGAGTGAATACGAAATAGATCAATCCTCCGGGAGTGGCAATGACGGAGAATAGAAAGTTAGGTGGTGATGAAAGCCTTTCTGAACGGAGAAACTTTCTACTTAAATCCCTTCATGGATTAGATCAGGAACTGGCAGACGGAAATCTTGACCCAGAAGATCATGAACTGTTGGTTGCCCGTTACACCCGTCAGCTCGCAGCCCTTGCTCAAAGAGAAAATACAAACGATACTCACCGTGACTCTAAGCGCAGCTATCGGACGAAGACTCTTCTTTGGGTTTTCGGAATCGTCATCGTTGGGGGTGTAGCCGGACTTGTTGTAAACCAAACTGCTGGTGACCGTATGGAAGGAGAAAGCATTACGGGGTCTCTTCGGCAGAGTGTTAATTCGCAAATGTTACAAGCACAAAATCTTTTGAATGACCCAGAACGATGGGGTGAAGCTATAGCGATCTTTACCGACGTTGTTCAAAAGCAACCAAGCAATGTTGAGGCTCTGACGTATCGTGCTTGGCTTCAATACCAGCAGGGAGGTGATACCGAAGCGCAAATTAATGCATGGGAAGAAGCACTCCTGATAGAACCCGGATTTGGTGATGCACTCGTTTTCCTTTCGATTGCTCTCGCCAATCAAAGGCAATTTGATCAAGCTTCGCTATACCTTGATGAACTCAGATCGACTGATACACGCAGCGATATTACTGAAATAATCCTCCAACGTGGTCTATACGGAGAGGTATATGGAGAATCGAGATACTCGTTAATAGTGAATTTAGCGGAACCAAGTTTAGAAGACCTAGGACTTGAACCAGATATTGGGCTCGAGGCAGCGAATTACCTTCTCCTAAGCGATAAGGATGATCGAACAGTTAGTGCAATAAAGATATATCGGGCCATTATCTCGGATTTTCCCACCCACCCTGAAGCATTAAGCCGAGAAGCGCTGCTTCTCTGGCAGACAGGAGAGCAGGCATTATTAACCCGAGCGCTAGACCAGTTAAATCTGGCTGTTTTAGAGAACCCAAACAATNTCGAAGCTCTATTATCTCGAGCTACTGTTCGGGCTGGTTTTGATCAGATAGGAGCTTGTAATGATCTGGAAAGCATAAATGAGATTTTTGCAGTAAGTGACCTAACGCCTGAAATTCAATTTTCGATAGAAAAGGTAAGTGATACAGCCGAATGCACTAGCTGAGGGTCTACGGCCATGACGGCAACTCAGTTTGGCTATATTTTTGTTCATAATCAAGGATTTTCTTGATATTCCGCTCGGAAAGCATACGGAGAATGACCCTCGTATAGGCTTTCACGCATNCNAGTGGCTAAAATCTTTCCATAAGCTGTTAACAGAGTCCGAGGTATTAACAAATTCGGAAGAGAGTAAATCAGGGCATAATGACCACAGATAAAGAGCAAGTACTTGAGGCACTCCGACCTGTGCAAGACCCTGAATTGCACAGGAGCATCGTTGATCTTGGAATGGTCCGCAATGTCGTAATTGACGGTTCATCAATTCAAATCGAAATAGCTCTCACCATCGCTGGGTGCCCTATGCGGACAACTATCGAAAAGAGTGTTACGGATGCGGTTCATGCTCTTGGCGAAGACTTGGATTGCGGAATTGATTTTGGCGTTATGACGGAGGAAGAACGGGCCAGAGTTACTGAGATTGTTCATGGAGATCCGTCTGCAACCGCTGGATCTCAACCAGCGCACGGCCATGCTGAAGGGAGAGCTATTCCCTTTGCCCAGCCAGATTCCACCACCAGAGTTTTGTTGATCGCATCAGGCAAAGGAGGAGTTGGGAAATCATCAGTAACAACGAACCTTGCCCTTGCGCTTGCAATGTTAGGTAAGGAAGTAGGAGTAGTTGACGCGGATGTCTGGGGGTTCTCTATCCCAAGGATGCTTGGTATAGACCGTCCTCCGACAATAATTAACGAACTACTTATTCCACCGGAACGGCATGGAGTAAAAGCTATTTCAATGGGCTTTTTTGCCAAAGAGGACCAGCCAGTGATTTGGCGAGGCCCTATGCTCCATAAAGCGCTCGAACAGTTCCTAACCGATGTGTATTGGGATAGCCCTGATTATCTCCTCATCGATCTACCTCCAGGAACTGGAGATATCGCTCTATCGCTTTCACAGTTTCTCCCGCGTTCTGAGCTGTACGTTGTGACAACGCCCCAGCCAGCCGCGCAAAAAGTCGCTCAGCGGGCCGCATTTATGGCCGAGAATGTAAACCTGAATGTAAAAGCTGTTATCGAGAATATGTCGTGGTTTNCCGGAGATGATGGCAAGAAATATTATCTCTTTGGTGCCGGTGGCGGCCAAGATTTAGCTGATCGCCTAAAGGTTCCATTGATCGGCCAAATACCATTTGCGGTTGATTTACGAGAGGGATCCGATAACGGCAATCCATTAATGGTTACAGGCCCTTCTAGTGAAGCCGGACACGTATTTTCCAAGATGGCAGAGGCAATTGATGTACAGTTAGCGCCGACCCGAAAATATAACAAAGAACTTAAGTTCCTCAATTAGTCGTGGGAAAGGAAATGTAATGATTATTCGAGTTGGAGTTGGAGATATAGCTAAAGAGCTAGAAATCGAAATGCCGCCCGANACAAAGATAGATCAAATCAAAGGACAGATTGAGAGCGCTCTGAGCGGGGAGATATCGGTACTTTGGATTACGGATAAGGATGGCCGTCAAGTCGGGATTCCTTCAAGTCGGATCACTTTTGTTGATATAGGAACAGAAGCAGTTCCTAAGATCGGATTTGGAGCGTAGCGAGCACTCGAAGTCCGGCTATTCCATTCAACCGGCTTTCTTCCNAGAAGATCAAATGAGAAGTTCTTTACGAAGTGGACGATGTTTTTTTACTTGTGAGCAGCCGTTGGCGCCGAATTTGTCGACGTTCTTCCTCGGAGCGACCGCCCCAAACCCCACTGTCCTGGTTAGAACTCAGAGCGTATTCGAGGCAGTCTTGTTGTGCAGCGCATCTTCTGCAGACTGTTTTTGCTAAGGAAATCGCATCGAGTGCGTTTCCAGTATTACCCACAGGGAAAAAAAGTTCTGGACTGGTATCTCGGCAAAGCGCCGCTTCTCTCCAGTCGTTCCTGTCGTCAAACAATGTAACCGATTGAATTGCCACTGGCCCTCCGCAAAGCTCATAGCGATAGAAAACTATTTTGAGTTGTTCTAGAACAACTACTTCTTAGACGATACCGCTGTTACGGCTGTGTGACAAGTGGCACATGTGGGTATTGTTTAATTAGTAAAGAAAAATTAATTAGTAACTTCGTTAAATAACCACCTCAGATATACAAATGACTCAAATATATGCGCACAGAGGCGCTTCAAAAATTTTTCCAGAGAATTCGCTTGAAGCCTTTGAACATGCTGAGACTCTTGGGTCTGGGTGGATCGAACTTGATGTTTGGCTATCCAAAGATGGGATTTTGACAGTTCACCACGATCAAAAACTTGAAACAGGTGAAATCATCACAGAAAGCGATTACTCCGGATTTCCAGAAAATGTTCCAACCCTTCAGGACGTGCTGAACTCCACGAAGGAAATCGGTATAAANGTTGAGGTAAAGACTCAAGACAATTACGCCCTAGATAGCCAGACACGGCGGCTTATCGACGAACTATCGCAGCTTCTACAAAGCGAAGGAAGATCTAGAGATTTTCTTGTTTCCTCATTCAATTCCAAATGCTTGTCGTATTTCCGTGATGTATCTCCTGCTACTCCTGTTGGTATTCTCATCTGGGAGCTTCGCGAAGATTGGGATTTACTACTTACTGAGGTCATCAACTCTGATTTTCAAGCGATCCACCCTGCTAATTCACTAGTAACTAGAAATCTCATAGCGGCTTGTAAGCAGAAAGAAATAGATATCAACGTATGGACGGTCAATGATGAAGATCGCATGGAAGAACTTATTGACTTCGGAGTAGATGGAATTATTACTGATGTTCCAGACGTCGCTCTAGGGGTTGTCGCAGGACGCGACGGTTAATCACTCCCACAAGGTCGGAAACCCTCACAGGGCAAATTTGGCATTTCGGTGCCGTAAAGCCAACTAGCAAAAAAATCCTCAAGATCTACCCCGCTAACGCTCTCAACTACCTGAACAAAATCAGCTGTAGTGACACTCTTTCCTCCGAAATCGTCTACGTATCTTCGAATCGAAGNAAAAAATGCATCATCCCCAATTGTCATTCGAAGAGCATGCAGCGTCAGGGCGCCTCGGTTATATACAGATGGGTGAAAAAGGTCTTCCGGACCTGGGTCTCCCGGAGGAACACNGAACCAACCATAAGCATCGCCAGTGGTAACTAGAGAACGCATCTCGAGAAAGATATCGTAACCCGGGGTAACAGTCTCTTCGAAGAGATATTCACTGTAAGTTGCGAATCCCTNATTGAGCCAAATTTCACTCCAATCATCTACCGTTATGAAGTTTCCAAACCATTGGTGCGCCAACTCATGCACGTGAATAAATGGTGCTTGCCATGTGTCGAATCCAAAAATTGAAAGAGTTTGAGTTTCCAGTGCGAAACCTAAAGGATCATTAAGAACGAGGTATCCATAGGTATCAAATGGGTAAGGCCCGAAAAGATCCGTGAAAACCTCGAACATAGGACCATAGTCAATTCCAAAGGTTTCCTTACCATATTCAAAACTGCCACCAGGGTATAAATCCGCACTTTCAGCCCAATGACGTAGCTGCACGCCGCCCAAGTCTTCCGCATTGGATTCGGTAAATAGGCCATACGCCAATACCGTTAAGTAGGGGGCTTGCGGGTATCTTGTTTCGTAGATCCAAGTGGTGCGTACCGAACCCGAAGGTGAACTATCAGTTGTTCTTTCTTTCGAGACTAAGTAGCCATTTGTTACAAACTCCCANTCTGAAAAAAGATCAGGCAAAGTTTCGTTACTTAGAACAGTAGTCATTTCTATTCGGAACTGGGCTCGATCACTGGGATGGTCGTTCACTGGATGCCAAGCCATACTGCTTGACGGCTCTCCCAATACATACATAATACAATCTGTGCAAATTCCCCCTTCCGATAGCCAAGGTTGGTGGTACCAGCCCCCAGCAACTGGGGAATATTCAGCAGGTACCGGCCCAGGTTTGCCCCTATAAGAAAATCGAGCTTCAAATTCGGACCCTACGAGGAGGTTATTGACTGGCACGACAGTAACTTCAGTGCCTTCTCTAATGAAACATGCCTCGTCTCCATTCACTATCACTTCACTTACGACCATGTTTGAGTTTAGGTCTACGTTANAACTGGAAAGGTTCTCAGTAGCCTCTGCTTCTATGGTGGCCCAACCGCTCAATGTTCCAGTACGTGGTTCCCACTCGATATCAATAAGGTAGCGCCGGACGTCATACCCTCCGTTGCCAAGATTGGGGAAATATGGATCTCCGACTCCTTTGGAGCCTCTCTGAAATTTCGCATCGGAATCACCAGAAGTGGAAGGCACTTCGCATATTTTTTCAGCGGGTGTGGGTTGCGGTGATGCCTCAGGTATTTTTTCAGCGGGTGTGGGTTGCGGTGCTGAAGATATTACTTCGCTCTTACCGCATCCAAGAATAATTATCGAGGAGAGAACTCCAAAGATAAGGAATCCTAGGCTTCTGCCAAGATGCATTAGTTGCTTTTCAGGGGCGGAAGTCCCACTAGACTTGGNTTGGGTACTACTAAACTGAGAACATTTGGGGCATATTGAAAATGAAGTCTCGTCGCCTCCCCAAGATAATCCCCGTCAAGCTGATAAGGGAAAGGCCTGTGCCCTTCAACAAAAAATTCTTCTACATCTGCTTTATAGTTGACAAAAGAACTCTTATGGAAGGCAGTAGAACCTCGAAGGGCTCCTGAGACGAGTGAAAGCATATGCAGCAAGCTGAGGCTGTTGATACTTATCATTACGAGGCCACGATCAAGAGTCGCTTCTNGAGTTAGGTTGAGCGGCCTACTGCCCAGATAGGTATATGGATTAGTGTTTAGGCAGATACCAAATTTTGAATTAGGAATTTTTGTTCCGTCATTGTGGCTTATTCGAAAAGCAGGTTTCCTTCTATCGTAATGACGAAACCACGTGTCTATAGCTGCATAGACGAAAAGAGCGTGGCTTGCATAGCGCTTCAATCGTCCTCTCTTCTCCACTTCTGCGACGACTGCTGCATCAAATCCCATACCAGCATGGAAAAGGAAATATCGCCCGTTTACAGANCCCAAGCCAACCCTTCTGGCTCCTCCATTTTCAATAGTTTCTAGCAATATCCCTGTTGCTTCGACAGGGTCATCTGGCAATCCAAGCGTCCTTGCAAAAACATTTGTCGACCCTCCAGGAAGAACAGCAAGAGCTGTCTTTGATCCAGCTACGCCATTTGCCGCCTCGTTTGAGGTTCCATCTCCTCCTAGGACTACCACAAGATCGTATTCATTCTGCGCGGCTTCTCGTGCAAGTCGAATGGCATGATCTCGACGAATTGTTTCACCAAGAGTTACCTGATGGTCAGCAGATAGAGCTTTCTGAATTACAACCTGGGTACGCGGTGTTACCGAGGAGGCTGCTGGGTTCACAAGGAACATGATCTTCACACCCCTTAGTCTACGAAATTTTGTTTGGACTGTGGCCCTGATTTGCCTTGTTGGTTATGGAATAAGGTAAAACCTGCAGTATGGTCGATGTTTGGAGCGGTCATTTAGAGCTCCAAACGGTATTCCTATTCGACGAAACAAAGAAAAGAAATTATGAAGGTAGCTGTCTGCGTTAAACAGATTCCAGATCCAGCGGATCCTGGAGAACTTAATTTAGAGACAAAGACTCTGAAACGTGATGTGAAATTAATTCTTGATGAATCAGACTCATATGGTGTTGAAATGGCACTCCAACTTGTCGGGGACGATGGGGAAGTAGTTCTGATCTCCATGGTGCCCAACAATGAAAGGAACGGGCTGAACAATGCCTTAGCTATGGGTGCAGATAGTGCTGTTCTCGTGAGCGATGAAGCTCTTGCTGGTAGTGATGCCCTTGGAACGGCAAAAGTGCTTGCTGCAGCAATTCGAAGGGTAGAGCCTGACCTTGTGTTGGCTGCTACAGAATCATCGGATGGATATACCGGAACTGTTCCGGAGCAGATAGCAGAACTTCTTGAGTTGCCATCAGTGACCTTTGCGAAAGAAGTAAATATAGATGAAGGTACTGTTTCGGTTAAACGGCAAACAGAAGAGGGTTATGACGAAGTTTCTTGCCCGCTGCCGGCGCTTGTATCTGTCACTGCAGGTGTTGTTGAGCCAAGATACCCTTCCTTTAAAGGAATCATGGCAGCCAAATCCAAACCAGTTGAAGAACTCACGTTAAGCGACTTAGGAATTGAAAGTTCTCACGTGGGTTGGTCCGGAGGTGGCCAGGAAATAGTCTCTATCGAACCAGCACCTGAGCGCGAAGCTGGCGAGGTGGTCGAAGACGAGGGTGAAGGCCATGAACGTATTCTTGCGTTTTTAGAAGAACTAAAGGTCATTTAGGAGGTAACGATGGGAACTATCTGGGTACATGCTGAAACAAAAGAGGGGCAAGNTTCTTCTATAACACTTGAATTGCTAGCTAAGGCTAGAGAGCTAGGTGATGTTGTTGCAGTTCACGCTGGAAATGACGCTGAAGCTGCCGCTGACGAACTTGGCGCACACGGAGCATCACGGATTCTAACTACGGGAGATTTAGATGGGGGTCTTGTGGGTCCTGGGTTAGCATCAGCTATGGCTGGCGCTATCGCTGATGATGCCCCTCAGGCTATTCTTTTCGGAACTACATATGATGGAAGAGATGTTGCTGGTCGTCTTTCGGTGAAGCTAGACGCTCCTGTGATCACCAACATTGTCGATCTCTTGGATAGTGATGGGTTAACTGGAATTGAACCCGTGTTCGGCGGGGCTACCAACGTGCAGACAAAATTCACCGGAGATAAACCTGGAATTTTTCTTGTCCGCCCAAAATCCTTTGTTGCGGAGTCTGTTGATGGGGATGCAGCTGAGGTGGCCGGGATAGATGTCCCAGATCTCGGAAACACAGGTGCAGCTAAAGTTATCAGTCAGTTCGTTGAAGAATCCGATGGCCCGAAATTAGATGAGGCCGCCATTGTTGTCTCGGGTGGTAGGGGACTCGGAGAAGCCGAGAAGTATCACCTAGTTGAAGATTTGGCAAAGAAACTTGGAGGAGCTGCAGGAGCATCGCGAGCGATCGTTGATGCGGGCTGGGTTCCATATAGCTATCAGGTGGGCCAAACAGGAAAAGTTGTAAAGCCTGATGTTTATATCGCTGCGGGTATCTCCGGAGCTACTCAGCACATGGTGGGCATGAAAGGCTCAAAAACCATTATTGCTATTAATAAGGATCCTGAGGCCCCTATCTTCTCAATAGCAGACCTGGGAATCATTGGTGACGTGCACAGAGTGCTTCCCGCTCTCCTTGAAGCTTTGGACGCACGCTAGGTACAGGGGTTTGAGGGCGTAGAGATGGCCTTCGTTCTTAACCTAATTGCGCTTCTCATAGTTATCTCTCTAGCGTACGCTGGGACGATGTGGCTGGCTGGGGTTATTNACCGATCAAAGGGCCCACAAGAGCAGAACGACCTTCCGTAGTTTCCCACGATTCGTGAAAAATGATAAATCCCCAANCAGATCAAGTTGGGGATGAAGTGAACCTATTTTAGCACAGCCAGATTTTCGATGACGCCAAAAATAGCAAATGGTGTGAGAAATATGGATTTTTCAATAAAAATCCTCAATTCAGCGTTATTTAACTTTCAGGATTATCGGAAATCACATAATTATTATCTTTAAAACAGATGCAAATCCAACAATCTAATCTATAGATAAGATATTAGTAGTTGTTAATTCAAATCACTGGCCATGGGTATCGTCTTCCAGAAGAATCAACCGGAAATTTACCTGCTCGAACAAGTAGCTGAGCTCTTTCACGAATTGCTTCAGCCTCTAATTCGTCTAGGTAGGTTGCAAAAATATTTGGCAACGGAGAGGAAAGAACAATTTCAAGGTCATCCAAGATGCTTTGAGGTATCGGTTCTCCGGCCCAATCCCATATAACCGTGCGAAGTTTGAATTCTGTATGGAACGTAAGACCATTATCAATTGCCCAAACCTTTCCCTGCGGGTCCAACAGACAATGTCCTCCCTTCCGATCAGTGCTATTTGCCACGAAATCAAATATGCAGACTTTCATCAATGATCCGTGATTAGCTTCGTCTTCCAAAATATCAAAATAGTTGATACTCAAATCACAAGGAATAAACAACTGGATAGACCCATCTCCAAGGGGACCATCGCGAATAATCGTTGGGGGAACAATATCCCATCCAAGTAAATTCGAAAGTTCGAACGAGGCTACCTCTCGATAATAAAGGCCTTCAGGAAAATCCCATAGGGGGCGTTCTCCTTTTAGGGGTTTGTAGATTCCTTGAAGCACTTCACCTTCATAGAAGACATCAATAAGAAAAGTAGCGTTCGAACTCCATGGCATCCGACCAACTACCTCAAGTTTCCCATTCTGCAGGGTAGCGAGAGCCTTCTTTTTGGAAACTGGTTCTCTATCTCTAAAGGGGTTTTCTTGGATAACCATATGGCGAGTTCAATTGGAACACGGGCACCAACCATCGGAGTGGTTGAGTGGTTCACCACAGTAAATGCATGGAGGGCGCCCGGCCTTCACTACATCTACCGCTCTGATAATGAAAGCTTTGACTTGACCAGGAGATAGGTGGATCTGGACTACGCCCGGATCAGTATCTTCGCTTTGTTCTTCAGCAACAATAACGAACTCAGAGTTGCTTTCCTCAAAAGCAACTCCTATTGAAGAGACGGTCCATTCAGCTTGGATCGGTTCAATGAGGTCGAGCGCTAGAGGCATGTCGCTAGGGTCAATAGGTTCAGCATCTTCTAAAAGCTGATCGAGGAACTCCGCAAGAGCTTGAACCTGCATTTTTTCAAGCTGTAATGTTATTAATTCGCCTGGATTCCCAAATTGAAGATAAAACACCCTCTGACCTTTTGGTCCGATAGTACCGGTAGTGAAGTGTTGGACCTCTCGGAAATGGAGATTTCGACTCATTTCGATCCACCCATGGGTATAACAGAGTCGAGATCATCGCCTGCAGTATTGACTGCCAAGACCATTGGTCCGCTCTGGCTATATAGAACTACAGAAAGAGAACAAGGTGAAATATGTATTCGTTGGAAAAGATCTAAGGGAGTACCCAACGCTGCAGCTATTGTTGCTTTGATGGTGTCGGCATGGGACACTGCAACGACCACTTCTCCTTGATGGTCCGCTACGATTTTCGCGACTGTATCTATCATCCGACTTTGAATCTCCAAAAAGGATTCACCCGAAGGAAAACGAAAATTTGATGGAGTTTTCTGAACTTTGTCCCATTCAGGAAGCTTCCTGAGATATGTCAATTTTTTTCCGGTCCATGTTCCGAAATCTGCTTCGATTAGTCCCTGCCGTACTCTGGTTCGCAAGCCGCACGCCCGTGCTATGGGTTGAGCTGTTTCCCTTGTCCGCTCCATCGGAGAAGAATAAACAGCAGCAATATTCCCAAATTTACCTATGCGCTCAGCGACGGCGTTAGCTTGATCTTGTCCTCGGCTGCTGAGGTGGAGGCCCTTCGCTCTCCCAGGAAGAACCGATCCAGTTGTCGGGGTATGCCCATGGCGAACATAGCACACCACAGTTGTCTGCGTTGTCGCGCTCTTCTTCGTCGGTTTTTTCTTTTTACCCATTAAGGTCACGCTATCGCTGGAAAGCCCTCAAAAGAATCTCCAAGAAGTGAAAATTGTCGTTACCAAATAGAACTTAAAATAGCGCATAGTAGTTACAGTCAATCCCAAAACAGCGACTAGCGTCCATGGTGTGAACACTATAGAAAGCCTAAATGATGAAGTTGTTTCATGCCGTTCCTGCAATCGTCTAGTCGAATGGAGAGAACGAGTAGCTGTAGAAAAAAGAGCAGCGTATGCTGACCAAACTTACTGGGGGAAACCGGTTCCATCCTTTGGAGATCCGTCTGCTCATCTTCTGATTGTAGGGTTAGCTCCTGCAGCGCATGGGGCTAACCGGACGGGTAGAATGTTTACTGGAGATCGAAGCGGAGATTTTCTTTTCGCCGCTCTTCATCGCGTCGGATACGCAAATCAAAGTTCTGCAACAAGTCGTAGCGATGGTATGAAACTCACAGGAGCATATATAACTGCGCCTCTACGATGCGCACCCCCGAAAAATAAGCCGACAGCAGAGGAGCTACAAAACTGCCGAAGCTTCTTTGGAAAAGAATTAGAATTACTTAAAAATGTCAAAGTAATTCTCGCACTCGGTGGTATCGGATACGCAGCGATAGCGAAAGAGTTTAACTTACGGCCGAAACCGAAATTTATGCACGGGTTAGAGGTGCGACTACCTGACGAAAGAATTCTCCTATGTAGTTACCACGTAAGCCAGCAGAATACATTCACTGGCCGACTTACCGAAGATATGTTTGACTCGGTTCTGTTGAGAGCTCGTGAAATAGCTAGTTAATATGAACCTTTACGTTATCTTTTAGGAATCAGCTCAGAATAACTGTGAGATTGCAGTTGAAAACCGATAACGTCAGACAGATGAAACGATGTTTGCCTTTGCTCCTCGCTACGGTCCTTATTTTAGGTGCATGTGGGAGCTCAGGAAAGCCTGAAACCTTTTACGAACAGAAGGGGCCGCTCCCAGAAATCTTGCAAGAATTTGGAGACGAACTTCTTGATGGGGTCAATCCTTCTCAGGTCCCGTTGGTGCAGAGAAATTTCCTCGAAGGTTGTATGGGTGGACAAAAAGATATTTTTAATCAATTATCTGGTTCAGCTCTAGCAAGAGCCTGCGGTTGTAGCTACACGGAACTTGTCAAGTACTTAGAAGCTAATGCAACCGAAGACCAAGCAGCGTTTGACACCTTTAAGAAGATAAATAAGACTTCCAACGAAGAGGGTGGCATCTTGGGACAAAATTACAAGAGTATCTTTGAGGAATGCCTAGCGAGGGTATGAAAAAACTATCATCAGTTTTTTTCGTGGCCTTCGTTTTAATGTCTTGCAGTTCAAGTGAAGGCCCCCTTAGCTTTACTGACAATACAGGTCCTATTGAGACGAACCTCGTTGGAGCTCTCCAAGAAGGTCAAGATCCCAGTAGAGTTCCAGAAATCCAGAGAAACTTCCTTACCGGATGTGTGATGGGTGCCACTGACCGAATGCCTGACCTTGTCGCTGTCCAAGAAACAGGATTACTGGAAGTTTGTGGATGCAGTTACCTTAAACTCGTCGAAAAAGTTAGAACGGAAGCAGCAGCTGCTGCGGAAGGGCTAATTTCTTCCTCAGATATAGAACGGGAAGCCTATAAGCGATTTAAGAAACTTGATGAAGATTTCCAAGCTACAGAAGGCAATTTCGACGAAGATCTCAAAGAGATTTTTGCCTCATGCATTCGTCAATCTCCAACGTAGACTCACTTCGCTTTGGTGGGGAGTCCTACTCTTGCGCTTTCATTTGCCCATTCAGGCCAGCGAGCTCTGCTTTTCTGAGCAAGTTTGTGCATGAGGGCTATCGCTCCTGGGTCATCATCACCCGGGCGTGTGTCGATGACACCATCTTTAACCATTGCTTCGATAACGGCTCGACCGAGGTCGGTCCTAACTATGGTTAATGTCCAGTCAGAGACTTCTCCGATTCCGCCGGTAGAAATATCGGCATGTTCTGCAGCGAAGTCAGGACAATGGTTACAGCCTTCACGCGTCCAAGCATGACACTCCTTCAAATTGATTTCATGGTAATCACCATTCTTCATCCAGACTTGGAAGACGCCTTTTATATTCATTTTTTTGATTTCATCTTTATGTAGGCCGTATTTCACCCAAAAAAGTTCGTCAAACATAGCGTCATCGAATGATTTTGAGCAAAGTAAACCAATATTCAGCTTGATCGGCTTCCCGACTTTACCTACTTTTCTATGCCACATAACTGGAGCGATAGAGGTTTGACAACTCATACCAACTAGAGCAAGACGATCTAATCCGCGTTCTTTCGCTTCTGGGTAGGCCATGGTGTTTGCAGAGTAGGTATAGCGGCTTCCAGATCCAGCGAGAACTTCATCTCTATTCGTAGCTACCATTGGCTTCGCTTTCCAGCCGGACTCCCCATCGCCGTTGATGTCGCCCTCTAATCCGGAGATTAACGCCCCATCAACAACGTTATTTTCTAAGCACCAGATAAGGATGGCCGAAACAAGTCCTCCATCTTGACCGATCTCATAGACAAAATCATCAGAGGCCCTAGTGAGGATGACATCTTTAAAGATTCCTGACATTTCATCTGGTTCTCTCGATCTTCCAAACAAATGCTCATCAGCTTCTGTTTCCCAGTCTCGAAAACGTGGACAAGCTCTAGTGCAACTTGTGCAGCCCTTTTCTCCATGAACGCAGTTTGAAAGACCTAACTCTTCCTCCAAATGA
Source organism: Acidimicrobiaceae bacterium (assembly GCA_002715405.1). GTDB lineage: Bacteria > Actinomycetota > Acidimicrobiia > Acidimicrobiales > UBA8592 > UBA8592. The sequence continues at coordinate 17,560 of PAZD01000020.1, read as the reverse complement.
AAGGGTTTGTATTGACCCGGCTCATGTTTGTAACCTATTACATCATGTGGACATGAAATCACACAGCCAGCGCACCCAGTACAAAGTCCCGAGGTAATCACTTCATCGTAGAGTTCTTTCCATTGGAAGCTCCAGCGGTTCTTTTTCGGGGTTGTTGTTTCCGTAACGGCCATGACGTGAGGATACATCGATATATCCGAATGCTTGTGTTCTAGAGGAAATTTTGGACAAGATACTAAGGAGCGCCCTCGGCAGGATTCGAACCTGCGCACATGGCTCCGGAGGCCAATGCTCTATCCCCTGAGCTACGAGGGCTCGTCGATTTCGTTAATGTAGCGTACTAGGGCTTATCCACGCTCCAAAGCTCTTTAGTATTACCCGCCGGAAACAAACTGCTCAGCATCTGCACTTAACTTAGAACTAGAAAAAGGATCGTCCAGCCAGCCTTCCGGTAAAGCGGCCTTCTTAGGTCCACCCTTATGGCTTCTAGGTAAACGGTAAGCATCAAGGGGGAGCGTCACAAGCGGATCGAGTCTCTCTAGTACTTGTTCTAGCTCGATCAGAGACTTGATCTGTTGAATAGCGCGTCGTATTTCGCTCCCAGCAGGAAACCCAGTCAGGTACCAGGAGGCGTGCTTGCGAAATGTACGCAAGGCGTCCTCTGTCCCATGCCATTCAACCACTAGATTCGCATGTTTGAGCATGACTTCTGCAACTTCTCCAAGGTTAGGTACTACTGAGGGTTCAGAGCCATTAAAAGTTTCTACTAGTTGCTGGAATAGCCAAGGTCTCCCCAAACATCCTCTTCCTATAACAACTCCATCCGCTTTTGTCGCGCGTAGCATACGGACTGCGTCAAAAGGTTCCCAGATGTCTCCATTTCCAAAGACCGGAATCGAACGAACGTGATCTTTTAAGAGAGAAATAGCATCCCAGCGCGCATGGCCACTGTATAGCTGTTCCACAGTCCGGGCATGTAAAGTTACACCTGCAGCTCCTTCCTCTTCGGTGATTTCCCCAGCGTCAAGAAAAGTCAAGTGGGAATCATCTATCCCCATCCTGAATTTTACTGTGATAGGGACTTGGCCATCAGCTGCAGAGACTGAAGCGGCTACGATACTTCTAAACAAGGGGCGTTTAAACGGTAGGGCTCCACCGCCTCCATGTTTTGTTACCTTTGGAACGGGACATCCAAAGTTAAGATCAATATGATCTACGCGTTCTTCTTCGACGAGTTGACGAACTGCCATCTCAATATATTTCGGATCAGTCCCATAAAGCTGGATAGATCTGGGCCGCTCATCGATACCGAATTCAGCGAGTTTCATCGTTTTCTTATTTCTATTGACGAAAGCTCTCGCCGTAATCATTTGGTTTACAAATAATCCAGGAATAGTTCCAGTAACTCCCGAGTTAGCCCTACTAATACCTTTCTCGGCAAAATCTCTACATAAAGAACGAAAAGGGACATCTGTTACCCCAGCCATTGGTGCTAGAACCACAGGGGGCCAGAGTTGAATCTTTCCGACCGAGACCGGAACGAATTCTCCTGATGAGGCAGGCGAAACCCCTTCATTTACTGGTGTTCGAAGCGCTGCAGTTATGTCGGTCACTCTATAAGGTTAGGAGTATTCAGAACAGATAAATGGAAAAAGGGATGATATTAAGTTAATTCGCTGCGTTGGCGCTGGTGGGACCATACGATAGATGTCAGCGCGCTAAGGAAAGACTTATGATCACAACGACAATTACATCCTCATTGCGCGAAGCTTTGGAGGATTTAGGGATAACACCCCAGTCCGATGCGATTAATCTCGAACAGCCGGCGAATAAAGAGCATGGAGACTGGTCATCAAATATCGCGATGGTAACCGCAAAAAATGCCGGACGAGCCCCCAGAGAGCTTGCAACAGAAATAGCAAACAAAATCAATGCTGACCTGCCTGATGGGGTAGAGAACGTAACGGTTGCAGGTCCAGGGTTTATCAATTTCACTTTGGCACCCTTATGGCTCCACAACGTTCTTCTGGAGATCCTGAATCAGGGGGTTGAACAATTTGGGAGAACAGACCTTGGGGAAGGGAAGAAAGTCAACGTTGAATTTGTAAGCGCAAACCCAACAGGGCCATTACATGCCGGTCATGCACGCGGTGCCTGCTACGGGGATGCTGTTGCAAACATCCTCGGCGCTGTCGGATTTAACGTTGAACGGGAGTTCTACGTTAACGACAGGGGTATTCAGGTGAGCCTTTTCGCAGATTCACTTCTCGCTAGGCAATCGGGAGACCAAGTTCCTGAGAACGGTTATGGGGGAGAGTACGTTGAACAGTGGGCCCAGAAAATGCCTCATGGGCTTTCACAAGAAGAAGCTTTAAGTTGGGGTTGTGAATATGCGAAAGAAGACCAACGACAAACGCTGGAATCGATTGGAATAGTCTTCGATACTTGGTTTAGTGAGCGCTCTATGGTGGATAGTGATGCGATTGAAAACACAATCGCAGATTTAGGGGAAGCGAAAGCAACATATGAAAAAGATGGGGCCAGTTGGCTTCAATCCTCCCAGTATGGGGACGATAAAGATCGTGTATTAATTAAAAGCGATGGAGAATTCACTTATCTCACTCCAGACATTGCCTATCATCGGGATAAATTTAATAGGTCAGATTCACTCATAAATGTTTGGGGGGCAGATCATCATGGGTATGTTGCTCGGATGAAAGCAGCTATGGAAGCCCTCGGGCATGACCCTGATGAGCTCACAGTTGCTATTACTCAACTAGTTAAATTGGTTAGAGGTGGCGAAGAAGTTCGCCTATCAAAACGACATGGGGAGATTATCGAACTTCGAGAAATTATCGAAGAGATTGGTCCGGATGCAACAAGATTTATGTACCTTCTGCAATCTGTTGATACGAAACAAACATTTGACCTTGACCTCGCAGCATCGAAAGTGATGGAGAATCCTGTTTTCTATGTTCAAATGGCGCATGCTCGGCTTCGATCAATCCAATCTAAAGCTGAAACTCTTCAGATGTGGCCCTTCCCAATAGAACATTCGGATCTCTCTCTTCTCGTTCATCAGCGTGAAATGGACCTTTTAAGGACCCTATTTAATTTCACAGATGTCGTTCAATTATCAGAGCGTGAGCTTGCGCCTCATAAAATAGCTACTTGGCTTCGCGAATTAGCGACATCAGTCCATGGTTTTTACCATGACTGTTATGTGGTTGGGGACGGCGTCTCTCAAGAACTAACAAGTGCCCGTCTCCAACTCGTCGAATCAGCTCGAATAGGTCTAGTTTCAGGACTTGACCTTTTAGGTGTAGAAGCGCCCAATTCTATGTAGGTAAACTAAATGACAAACCCTATTTCTCATTCACTACTTCCAGATAATTCAACAGTTGATGATGACGGGATGCTTGCTATCGGAGGCGTCCGAGTAGATGATCTGGTAGCTGAATACGGTACACCGCTCTTCGTCTATGACGAACTCCACATTCGATCACGATGTCAGCAAGCCGTTAACGCATTCGGCGATGGAGTAGCGTATGCAGCAAAAGCGTTCCTATGCACTGCCATGGCCCGCATAGCCCATGAGGAAGGAATGCACATCGACGTTGCAACAATGGGAGAGGCGTACGTCGCATTACAAGCAGGTGTTCCGGCCGAGAGTCTTGTATTCCATGGAAATAATAAATCCGAGGATGAATTACGTTATGCGATAGATAATAGAATCGGCCGAATTGTTATCGATAGTTTTGATGAAATTGACCGAATCGAAAGAATTCTGAGTAACACTGGTGAGACAATTCAAGCTCTCATAAGAGTCACTCCAGGAATCCAAGCTTCGACACATGAATACGTTGCTACCGGTCAAGACGATTCTAAATTCGGCTTTACAGTATCTACTGGATGGGCTGGAGAGGCTGTCGAACGTGTATCATCGTCTGACTGCATAGATTTGCTTGGGATTCATGCCCATATTGGATCTCAAGTGTTCACTCTGGAATCATTTCGTCGCGCAGCTGAAGTTCTTGCTGACTTGTCAAACCTTTTCCAGCTATCCGAACTTTCAGTTGGGGGAGGTTTAGGTGTCGCATACCTTGAAGAAGAAGAGACCCTTGATATAGAGGAATGGGGTCAAACGATCAAAAAAGTGTGTTCTGAATCTGGTGTAACCGCTAGGGTTACTGCCGAACCCGGTAGAGCAATTGTGGCAAGTGCCGCTGTTACCCTATATACCGTAGGAACTATCAAAAAGCTTCCAGGAATCCGAACTTACGTTGCGGTAGACGGAGGTATGCACGATAATCCTCGCCCGGCGCTCTATGGAAGTGGATATGAAACGTTTGTCCCTCGACGGGTAGAAGACCCAAGAAACTTCCCGATAACTCTAGTAGGGAAACATTGTGAATCAGGAGACGTAATTGTCTCTAACGGATACGCCCCTGACGATTTAGTAGTTGGAGACATTCTAGCCACACCTGTCACCGGTGCATATGGCCATTCGATGGGGTCAAATTACAACAAAGTCTTAAGGCCAGCAGTCGTTTTCGTGAATGAAGGTTCCCATCGACTCGTGATTCGTCGTGAAGAACTCTCTGATCTGATTAACACCGATATCGGTTGAAGAACTAAGAGCAAAGACCTGCTAGCAGCGTCTATATAAGATTCCAAGGAGCAACACCTAGAGTCTCTAAAACCGGTAAGGAAATAGCTGACCACAATTTAAGATTTAATTACTCACTCGTTCACCTGCTCCTCAGCTACCGTAGAGATTATGGAAGTAACCACTATTCGTGTCGGCGTTCTTGGATATGGGAATGTTGGAAAAGCTCTAGTTGATTTGATCGCTGAACAGCGAGAGGTCATATCAGCGCGCACTGGTTTAGATTTAACCGTGGACGCTATAGCTGTCCGAAACCCTGAAAAATATATCAATTGTGATATCGATCCAGAAATAATTACTGATAACGCTCATGATGTCGTCCATTCAAAGAACATTGACGTTGTCGTTGAAGTCATTGGCGGGGTTGACCCATCAAAAAATCTAGTTCTAGCTGCCTTAAATTCCGGAAAACCAGTAGTCACAGCTAACAAGGAACTGCTTGCGAAATATGGCCCCGAGCTATTCGCATGTGCTGATGGTCAGGGACTAGATCTGCTTTTCGAGGCTGCTGTTGCCGGAGGAGTCCCATTAATGCGCGTTCTACGCGAATCCTTAAAAGGAGAACCTATTAGTCGGGTCATGGGCATTGTAAATGGAACCACGAACTATATTCTCTCAAAAATGACCGAAACCGGAATGTCCTACATGGATGCTTTAGGAGAAGCTCAAGAGAAAGGNTTTGCTGAAAGTGACCCCCGCGCTGACGTTGAAGGACAGGATGCGGCATCAAAGGCTGCGATAATTGCTATGGTGGCGTTCGGCGTTCAGCTTGGACTTGATGACGTTGTTTATGAAGGAATCACTGAAGTAAATGAGGCGGATATCTTATTCGCTCAAAGGTTTGAACACACCATAAAACTTCTTGCTATCGCCGAACAGTGCCAATCCGAAATTGGGGTAAGAGTGCATCCCGTAATGTTGCCGAACCACCACCCCTTAGCCTCAGTTAGAGATAGTTTTAATGCTGTTTTCGTCGAAGGTGAAGCAGTAGGTGATTTGATGCTTTATGGCCGAGGAGCGGGTGGTGAACCAACCGCTTCAGCAGTCCTTGGAGATCTTATCGCTGCGGCAAACAACCTCACTCAGAATACAAAAAATGGTTTAGGTAATCTCCATACCGCTGCTCTCCAATCTTCTGATGAACTAGAAAGTGCGTACTACATCAATCTTGAAGTATCAGATGAACCTGGGGTGCTAGCTTCTGTAGCATCAGTTTTTGGCAAACATGGAGTTTCGATTCGATCTATGGAACAGGAAGGTCTGGGTGAAGAGGCGCGTATTGTGTTCATTACTCATTCCAGCAAAGAGCGAAATGTCCGTTCAACTCTTGATGAGCTCAGTGAACTTTCCTGCGTCGTAGAAATCGGGACAAAGATACGTGTCATGGGTTCTTGACCAATGCAATATGTCAGTACTAGAGGGGAGGCACCGACACTAAAATTCGGAGAGGTCCTTCTTGAAGGTCTTGCTATAGACGGCGGCCTATACCTCCCTGAGAAATGGCCAAGAGTAACCGTCGATGACCTAGGTGTCTCCACTGGCTCTAAGCCCACCTATAAAGATATCGCAGTCAAAATTTTAAAACCGTTTACCTCAGATGCAGTCCACGACCAAGATTTGGAACTTTTAGTGGACCGAGCATATTCATCCTTTGCCCATTCAGATATTGTCCCGTTAAAGGAAATCGGAACTAACACATGGCTTTTAGAGCTCTTCCATGGTCCCACTCTCGCGTTTAAAGATATAGCCCTTCAGCTAGTAGGACAAATGTTCGACTACGAACTAGCAAAACGCCATGAAAGAATCACTATCGTTGGAGCTACATCGGGCGATACCGGTTCAGCCGCTATTGAAGCATGTAAAGATCGGGCTGCACTAAATATTGTTATTCTCCACCCCCATAACCGAACAAGTGAAGTTCAACGCCGACAAATGACGACTATCGAATCTCCTAATGTTCACAACATAGCGATCGAAGGAACATTCGATGACTGCCAGGACTTAGTTAAGGCGATGTTTCTTGATGAAGGGTTTCGGGCAGAGCAAAACTTGTCGGCAATTAACTCGATCAACTGGGCTCGCGTTATGGCCCAGATCGTTTACTATTGGTGGGCTGCGATCCATTGTAAAAATGGAAAAGAAAACATCGAATTTTCCGTGCCAAGCGGGAACTTTGGAAATATCTTTGCAGGATATGGGTCTCATTTAATGGGGCTAGATATATCGAAATTCATTGTAGGGACAAATCAGAATGCGGTACTCAATAGATTTTTCCAGACCGGATCAATGGTAGCCACCGATGTTGTTCCCACTCTCTCTCCTTCAATGGATATACAAATCCCAAGTAACTTTGAACGACTGCTTTTTGAAATCTACCAGCGCAACGGGCAAAGAGTTAAGGAAACCCTTGAAGAGTTCCGTCGAGCAGGTGAACTCCGTATTACACAAAGAGAATTAGAAGAATTGCAACAAAAGTGGACAAGTGCCCGAATCGATGACGACGTTACTCTTCAGACAATCTCCGAAATATATTCCCTTACTGGAGAGCTAGTGGACCCTCATACAGCGGTCGGTATCGCAGCGGGGAAAGCAAAACGTAGTTCAAAGAGCATCCCCCTTATTTGCCTAGGCACCGCTCAGCCTGGAAAATTTCCAGAGGCCGTGAAGAGAGCAACAGGAATTAAAACTAAACTTCCTAGTCATCTTGAAGATCTTTATGATCGGTCAGAATATTTTTCAGTATTGCCAAATGATCTCGAAATGGTTAAAAATCATATACAAAACGCCGTCATCGATTAGGGCAAATCCTAGTATCTAGAGTTTTTGTTGCTTCTTGGCGCCTAAATCGGATAGAGTTCACCTGTCGACAAGGTCTCTTACGAGACACCAACTTTAGTACCTTCTTGTTTCTGCAGGGGTAGCTTAGGCGAAACTTGTCGCAACAAGAACTAATGACGACGAATGAAGTGATGTGAGAAAGAAATGATCAGACCTTCCATGACCACCACTGGGTTTAATGAGTACTAATGACGCGGATCGAGCAGATCTAGAATCGAAAGATAAGGATTCCTTAATCCAAATTGCAATAGCTCTGGGTGGGAAACCTACTTCAAGGGCTAAAAAAGCTGAAATTATTGACCTTATTCTCGAGCTCGCTAGCGAAGAAGCGGGCAATTCAGGCAGTTCAGAAGGAAATCATAACTTAAGCGGTAATGAAGAAAACAAGTCCGGTGAATCACGAAAGCAATCTTCTGAGAAAAGTCGTGGATACTCTGCTGATCCGATGGCAGACGCCCGAGCAGAAGCTAACGGTGACAATGGTCAAAATGGAGATGATGAACCTCAAGAAGGTACAGGGCGAGGAAGGCGCCGACGCGGCAGAAGCCGCGAAGGTATGGAAGAATGGTCAGGTGATCCTGTAGAAGCAGAGGGGTACCTCGACCTTCGAGATGATGGATACGGGTTCTTGCGAGTTAATGGATTCTTGCCAAGCAGGGATGATGTCTATGTCCCAGTAAAGTTTGTTCGCCAATATGGATTACGAAAAGGTGATCATCTTATCGGCGCATATCGGCCCGCGAATAGATCAGAAAAAAACCCTGCGATGCTGCGCCTTGATGCTGTCAATGGGGTCGAAGCATCGGCGATCACTGACCGGCCAGATTTCACAGACCTGACTCCTGTTTTCCCAGATACAAGATTAAAACTTGAACGCCCTGAAGATCCAGAAAATACTATTTCAAGAAGCGTGGATCTGTTAGCCCCAATCGCTAAAGGTCAAAGAGCGCTTCTTGCTGCTCCAATTAGATCTGGAAAGACTGCGATATTAAAGGAAATTTCCCAGTCGATTGAAACTAGTTATTCCGAAGTCAAACTGTTAATGCTTCTCGTCGAAGCTCCTCCTGAAGAAGTCACCGAAATGAAGCGATGGCTCACCCGTTCAGATCTTGTAGCATCAACTTTTGATCAACCGCCAGAGGAACATATCGCTATCGCAGAACTCACGATTGAGCGAGCTAAACGTATGGTCGAGTTGGGAGAGGACGTAGTTGTAGTAGTTGATGGAATGACCCACCTCGCCCGCGCCTACACGCTTACCGCACAAGGCTCTTCAAGACTGGGTTCAGGAGATCTCGATGCTTCGGCTCTATACCCACCTAAACGTTTCTTTGGATCAGGGCGAAAGGTAGAAGAAGGCGGTTCGCTTACAGTCATTGCTACAGTACTTTCTGAAACACAGTCAAAGGTAGACGAACTAGTTCTCAACGAACTACAAGGAGGAAGTACGATGGAGCTGCACTTGTGCTCAGAAGCAGCTGATGCACAGCTCTTCCCAGGCATAGATGTAAGAAAAACGATGACAAAAAACGTAAGTTCCCTATACTCAAACGAAGAACAAGCACAAAGTATCAAATTGCGTGAAGAACTTAAGAAGTCATCTGATGGGGAAGACCGGTTATCTGAATTGAGAACCCTACTTGGGTTGATAGGAAGCACCGAAGATAACGCTCAGCTACTCGAAAATTTAGGTACTTCTGGCGCCAAGTAATAGGTATCTTGATTCCAAGGGTGTGGCCTTTCAAATCGGCCGATACCCTCAAATCATTAACAGTGGAGTTAGTAAATGAAACCAGATATCCATCCAGAATATAGACCAGTTGTGTTCCAAGACACCTCATCTGGTGAATCGTGGATCACACGTTCCACTATTGAGACCGAAGAAACAATCACATGGGAAGACGGTCAAGAGTACCCTCTAGCTAAAGTTCCTATTTCCTCAACAAGTCACCCTTTCTTTACAGGGACTATGACAATTGTAGACACGGCTGGGCGTGTTGAAAGATTCGAAAAACGATACGGGAAAAGAAAGCGGCAAACCGAATCTTCTGAAGAATGATCCGTTTCTCAACCTGATTGGGTTGCATGATGAAAGATAGCTCTCAGTTCGAATCTTTAGTACTCGCTAAGCTAAAGAATCTAGCTAGTCCTTTATTCGAGTCAGCAGACTATACCGAAGAGAGTTTTCAGGCTGGGGCATTACTTTATAATTCTTCTCTGTTAATCGCTTACTCGGCTTCCGAGGAGGGATCAGTACTTTCGTTTGTTCTAGCCCACCATGAGGTGAACGATGACGTAGCCATTCACCTCGTGGTTGATCAAGAGAGCTCAGAACTCTATGAACAAGTCCTTGGATTTGGTTTAGATGTTACTATCTGGGTAGCAGAGGGTAAAAAACTTGTTAAACATCCTCATGCCATCCCTTATCAACGAATACGAGTTCCAGAAAAGGCAAAAAAGTTAGCAACAGAGCTCGAGAAGTTTGATTGCCGGGTTCTAGAGGAGCACGGCCGTATTAGAGCAGAGGTCCATGGCATAGAAGTAGCGCGTGTTGTGCAGGTTGAAGACGATCTTTTCGAAATCAATGTGGGAGTTGGCGAATATGATAAAAGCGCTCATAACACCTTGAATTGGAATTCTGGTATCGAACAGAATCTAGAAGAAGTTATAGCTACAGTTAGAAAATTCCGAAGTAAACAAGGAGCGCCGCACCCTTTAAATCGAGCACTACGATCTCGGTGGCTAATGTCAGAAGCCGTCTCCAATCCAAGTCTTTTAGGTTTGGAGCAATTAGATTTTGTAGAATCTTTACTGCCCGCACGCGATGCCTTAAGAAATGAGCCATGTTCAGCTCTTGGTAAAAAGGGTAAGTCAGTAGCTTTGGTTCTCGCTGCAGCCGGAATGGACTTGAGCCTTGTACCCCAAGCCGCAGGACAAATACACCGTCATAAGCCCGACTCTCTCATTTTTCTTTTACCTGAGCAAGATCAACACCCTGCGATTTTCCGTCAAGCTCGACATCTGTTGATCGAGCCAACTTTCATGATGATCGAAGAGCCATGGCCGAAACTTGTATAAAGCAAGAACGAATCTCACTCTTTGATGAAATTGCAACATGAACCGCGCCTACTGCCAGTAGTCTCGCATCATGGCAGATCATTACTATGAACTAGAACAAGAATATCTTGATTTGCAAGATCGTCTTGGTGATCAAGATTTGTTAGCCGATCAACGTGCGTACGCAAAAGCGGCAAAACGGTATAGCGAACTTGAAGAAATAGTTGAGTGCATTCGTGATCTGGGGAAAGCCCAAGATGATCTCAGCACGGCTAAAGAACTTCTTGGAGAGGCTGATGGTGATGAACGGGATATTCTGCGTCAAGATATGGCTGAGTTTCAATCGGTTATCGAAGAGAAGGAAGAAAAACTCCGAGAGTTATTGATTCCAAAAGATCCGAATGATGAAAAAAATGTGATTATCGAAATACGAGGAGCTGAAGGCGGGGAAGAAGCGAATCTTTTTGCCCGTGACCTTTTCGACATGTATTCCAGTTTCGCTGGAAAGAAAGGGTGGTCTCTCGAGGTCCTAAATAGTCAGCAATCTGATATAGGTGGATTCACTTCTGTCACTTTCATACTAAAAGGCACAGATGTTTGGAGCCAGATGAAATATGAAGGTGGACCTCATCGGGTACAGCGCGTTCCGGTAACAGAGGCCCAAGGGAGAGTACATACATCCTCAGCAACGGTTGCAGTACTTCCCGAAGCTGACGAGATTGAAGTTCAGGTCGATGAGGCTGATCTACAGGTTGATGTTTTCCGAGCTTCAGGCCCCGGCGGACAATCAGTCAATACAACGGATTCTGCAGTTCGTATAACACATAAACCCACAGGAATTGTTGTGTCCATGCAAGATGAGAAAAGTCAACTACAAAATAAAGCTAGAGCAATGGTAGTCCTCAGGTCACGGCTGCTTCAGGCGGAACAGGAACGAATTCAAGCAGAACAGTCTGCAACACGAAAAGGTCAAACAGGTGGTGGCGGCCGGTCAGAAAAGATACGTACCTATAACTTCAAAGAAAATCGGATAACTGACCACCGGATCGGGTTAACAATCTACAGACTAGAACATGTGCTTTCGGGAGAGCTAAACCAAGTTGTAGATGCTTTAGCAGAGCACGAACGGACTGAGCAACTAACGGAGCTAGAGAAATCATCAGAATGACTGCCTCAGATGACAACAATGTTGAGGTGGGCGTCGGACCCGAATCTAGAACAGTTACTTGGAATTTTTTCTTCACTGAAGCAGAAAATCAATTCATATCAGCTGGTTTTGAAAGCCCCCAAGTTGATGCCCGAAGAATAGTCGAACGTGCCTCTGGATTCGAAGGTTCTGAATTCTATAAAGGATTAAAAGAGCTGGCGACAGAGAAAGCCGTTCACCATTTTGATGAAATGATGCAACGACGGCTCACTAATGAACCTCTTCAATATGTCTGTGGGGTATGGGGTTTCCGACGCCTTGATTTAATGGTTGACAATAGAGTCTTGATTCCTCGTCCCGAAACAGAGATTGTGGCTGGCATAGCAATTGAGGAGTTAGAAAAAAATACCGGTACAGCAAGAAAACTAGTAGCTGATCTCGGAACTGGATCTGGAGCGATCGGACTTTCTATAGCCGCTGAGACAGAAGACACCGAAATAATTTTGACCGATATTTCTTTGGAAGCTCTTCAGGTTGCACGCGCTAACCTAGCTGGCCTTGGGATGCTAGGAACCAGAGTAGAGATTCGGCAAGGTTCCTGGTTTGAGGCTTTGCCGGATAAACACCGAGGTTCATTCACACTAATTGTTTCAAATCCACCTTACGTGTCCTTGTCTGAGGCAGACACTCTTCCCGCTGATGTAAAGAACTGGGAGCCATCTCAAGCTCTAGTAGCCGGAGCACAAGGTACTGAATTTCTTGAGAAAATAATAGATAAAGCAGGGGAGTGGCTTTGCGAATCTGGGTCTTTAGTTTTGGAAATGGCCCCACATCAGACATCTGAAATTAGCCAAAGAATGATTGAAAGGGGCTATCGCAAAGTACAGATTTTTAAAGATCTCACTGGCAGAAGCCGAGGGGTTAGAGGTGTATGGAATTCATAAACCTTCTTAATGATCCGTCTTTGGCGCTCATATCAGCAAAGGAAGTCTTGACCACAGGCGGTGTTATTATTTTCCCAACGGATACGGTCTATGGACTTTGCGCTCTACCCGACAATAAGGCGGCTTTAGAGAAAATTTATTCACTTAAAAATCGTCCCAAATCGATGCCAATACCTCTATTGATTTCAGGTATCGATCAGTTACTTGACATCACCTCTGCCCGAAATGAGTTTTTTGCTCCATTAGCTGATTTATTCTGGCCAGGATCCCTTACTATGGTCCTCCCTAATCNACAATCAACTATGTCGTTAGTCTCTAGTAAGGAAAACACAATCGCTGTTAGGTGTCCCGACAATGATTTCGTCCGAAGAGTCGCAAAAGATTTAGGCCCGTTAGCCGTAACGAGCGCGAATGTCCATGGAGATCCCACTCCCGAAAGTGCAGATGAAATAAAGGTTATGCTCCCAGAAGCTGACTTAATTATTGATGGTGGCCCACTTAAGAATGGCTTGGCTTCGACTCTTGTTGATTTAACTAATCCAGCCCCAGTTATTCTCCGTGAAGGGCCGATTAGCAGTGAAACAATCCTTGAGTCTCTGAAAAAAATAGACTGATTTATCTTCGATAATCACATTTCTCANTAATTTCTCCCCATGAGGGTTGACTTCGCACTACCTTTCATATGTATGGCAAATATCGCTACGGGCTGTGACCATGGAGGGTTCGCTTTGAAGACCCTCCTCAATAAATATTTAGTTGAATTAGGGCACAATATTATTGACTTAGGGACTTACTCCGACGAGCGAGTTGATTATCCAGATTTTGCAGAGGTTGTAGCTAAAGCGGTTGCTAATGGCGATGCCCACTTCGGAATGCTTGTTTGCGGGAGTGGAATTGGGGTCTGTATGNCGGCAAACAAAATCCCTGGAATTCGAGCGGCTACGATACATGACGTTACATCTGCACATTTGTCACGCGAACACAATGATGCGAACATCATTTGCTTAGGGGAACGGCTTATCGGCCCAGAAGTAGCTAAGGAAGCTCTCAAGGTTTTCCTCGAATCAGACTTTCAAGAAGNCCGTCATAGTGTGCGAGTGCAAAAAATGAATCGTATCCTCGAGTGAATATGGGCTCAGGAACCGCTTCGTAATTTTTTCAATTGAGTTCTTGGAGTNAGATCAAGCGTAGATCGGGGTAGAGCGGATTTTGGTTTAGTAAATCTCCAGCTCTTTTGCGATTATCAGCACATAAATCATCAGAGATTTTGTATTGAGCTTTAGACTTATCTCCGGATTCTGTTGTCTTAGGTTCGGTGGCCTTCAAGGTAGAGCAAATAATATCAGCTACTTCATCCATCTCAGTTGCATCCATTCCAAGGGATGTAAGGGCGGGAGTACCCAATCTGATACCAGACGTATACCAGGCCCCATTTGGGTCAAAGGGAATAGAATTGCGGTTAACTATGACGCCAGCTTCCTCAAGAGCAGTTTCAGCTTGTCTCCCAGTTAACCCAAATTCGCGAACATCAACTAAGACAAGGTGATTATCAGTTCCCCCAGTCACAAGTCTGCCACCCCGTTTCTCTATTCCTTCGGCTAAAGCGGTTGCATTATTTACGACTTCACTTGCGTATACCTGAAACTCAGGTTCAAGAGCTTCAGCGAAGGCAACGGCTTTTGCGGCCATCACATTAGCTAAAGGACCCCCAAGCACCATTGGGCATCCCTTGTCGATGAATTCTGACAATTCTGATTCGTTTGATAATACGATTCCTCCGCGCGGCCCNCGAAGAGACTTGTGGGTAGTTGAAGTGACGATGTGGGCATTGGCAACGGGGTCAAAGTCATCGACGAAANCCTTTCCTGCCACAAGTCCAGCGAAATGGGCCATATCCACCATGAAAGTCGCTCCAATGGAATCAGCGATTTCACGCATTGTCGCGAAATTGACTTTCCGAGGGTATGCAGAGTACCCAGCTACGATCACCAACGGCCGGAACTCCTGGGCCAGAGAGTTGATCGAAGCGTAATCTAGAGTTTCTGTTTCAGGATCAACTCCATATGACCTCTGATCAAATAGTTTTCCCGAGATATTTGGCCGAAACCCATGGGTTAAATGGCCACCGGCGTCTAGAGACATTCCAATCATTCTTTGGTTCCCGAACGATTGGCGTAAGGTTTCCCAGTCCGCATTCGTCAGATCGTTAACATGTTTTTTCTTCTGGGAAAGGAGAAATGGAGCTTCTATCCGGTGGGCGAGAATAGACCAGAATGCAACTAGGTTCGCATCAATCCCAGAATGAGGTTGGACATATGCGTAATTTGCGCCAAAGAGTTCTTTAGCATGGTCGCTCGCAAGCAACTCGATCTTATCTACGAATTCACAACCGGCATAAAATCTATGCCCTGGTGTTCCCTCAGCGTACTTATCACTGAACCAGTTTCCCATAGCTAGTAAGACTGCAGGTGANGCGTAGTTCTCCGAGGCGATCAATTTAAGCTGGCTTCTTTGGTTCNCTAGTTCCCCGCGAATATGTTCTGCAACCAAAGGTTCGCTTGTAGCAATAACTTCCAAAGCCTTATTGAAAGCAGTTGAAACGTCGGACATGTCTTCTTTAGCTTCCATCTAAGTTCTCCTATATCGCCAGATACTGCCATTGCAATCTATGAGTTGCTATGTGGCTGAATAGTAATGGCTAGATGAGGCGATATACGCAATATCCATTCAATTTTTTATATTCCACGCGGATAAAAATNAGATGACGTGCAATGGCGAAGAAATGATCTCTGGTGGTAGATTATCCGTCAGTACTTGCATATTGGCGCTTGCCGGTAGTTGCAATAAATTGAACGCGAGTGAGGACCACACCGCTGTGGCGAATCCTATAAAGTCTCTAGCAAATGCAGAAGATGGTGTGACAGCAGCCTTTGAGCTTGTACTCACTCCGGCACTCTTCGCTTTTCTGGGCTATTTGATAGATCGATGGACCGGAGTCGGGCCCCTTTTCGTCTTCATCTTAGGTGGTGTAGTTGCCGCATACGAAATCTGGAAACTTTGGTATACATATACGCGACGCATGGAAGAACTCGAAGCGGGATTACCTGATGCTCGGAGGAAACAGAATGGATGAAGCTTCAATCGAAGAAGNTAAAGGACCTCAAGCACCAGAGCGTGAAGTCGCTACTGACCTATTTCGTCGAGGGTTGATAATCTCTCCCGTTTTGCTAGCTNTTTGCCTAATCTTTTGGGGTCTCAACGGATTAGCGTGCGGTGGGATCGGACTTGGGTTGGTACTCGTCAATTTTCTCATGGGCGCTTGGGTCATTGACTGGGCTGTGAAAATATCCCCCCAGTTCCTTATGGTCGCAGTATTAGCAGGCTTTGTTTTTCGGATGGGTATTCTAACCGCAGTGGTTTTACCAATCCGGAATGAGAATTGGTTTGAAATTATCCCATTTGGTGTCTTGNTAATTTTTTCACATTTAGGGCTTTTGATTTGGGAAACGCGCTATATTTCTGCAACGCTTGCTTATCCGGGTTTAAAACCTGGAATCCGGACCAGTATTGGCGAAAACGAACGAAGGGGTAAAAACAAGTGACCATCCTTGCGCTAGATTTTCCTCCAGTAAGCCACCTCTTCTACTGGCCTGATTTCGCCTTTGATGGAACCCCCCTAGCAATGAATAAGACCGTGCTTGTCTATTTGTTCGCTTTAGTTCTGACCCTCTGGGTATTCATGACTGCTGGTTCAAAGAAAAGTCTTGTACCAAGTGGTATGTCTCACGTTGCCGAGGGTGGGATTAATTTCGTAGAAGACAGTATCGTCATGCAGACAATGGGTGCGGAGGGGAAAAAATATGTTCCGTTCCTCACGACAATGTTCTTCTTTATATTCTTCTCAAATATTTTCGAAGTGATACCGTTTATTCAGTTCCCTGCTAACGCCAAAATGGCAATTCCTATTGCCATGTCATTGCTGGTATGGCTTATCTACAATTTTCTGGGAGTAAAACATCAGGGATTCTTCGGCTATTTGAAAAACAGTCTTTTCCCTCCGGGTGTTCCTAAAGCTCTTTACTTGATTGTGACACCTATAGAGTTCTTCTCCGTATTTATTATACGACCCCTTTCTTTAGCGATTCGGTTGTGGGCCAATATGGTTGCCGGCCACCTCCTTCTCGTTACGTTCGCTGTTCTCTCAGCCACGCTGTGGGACAGTACCTATGCTGGCGCTATAGCACCAGCTGCCATGTTGGTTATTATGACGGCTTTTGAGATTCTTGTTTCGTTTCTCCAAGCCTTCATCTTTACCATTCTCACCGCCGTATATATGGGCGGTGCCATACACCCCGAACACTAGGAGTAAAAGTGCTCAGCCTTTTAGCAACAACATACAGTATCCTCGCCCAAGCGGTAACAGATAACACTGAAGGCCTTAAAGCCATCGGTGCTGGTTTGGGCTACGGCCTAGCGGCCATCGGACCAGGAGTTGGTATCGGCCTTGTCGTCGCAGCAGCGATTGATGCAATGACCCGCCAACCAGAGTCTGCTGGAACCGCTCGGACAACGATGTTCTTAGGGATCGCCTTTACAGAGGCGCTTGCCCTAATCGGATTCGTTGTATTTATCCTCTTGCTTCCATAGGAGACCCATGAAAAAACGAATATTTGTAGCTTCGATACTCGGAGCTCTCCTCCTGACATTTGGGATGGCTGGAACAGCATCCGCAGCTGGAGCGAGTGCGGAAGAGTGTATTTTAACGGAGTGGCTAGAAGAAAAAGGATACCTAGGTGGCGATCATGGTGATGGCCATAGCGGTGATCATGCTGATGGACACGATGGTGACCATGCCGCGCTCCACGACGAAGAGCTCCTCAAAGACATAAAGAAAAAGTGCAAAGA